>JAFEEK010000039.1 GCA_018241165.1 Pseudomonadota bacterium | reverse complement strand
ATGACCAGGATTTTCAATCCATCCGTGCTGGCATTGGCCACTTGTTCGACGGTGAACGTCATGCGCGAGATCTGCACGCTCGACGACTCGCGCTGGAAGAACGCGGCCGGCAGGGCCAGGTATTTACGGAAGACTTCCTCGCGCAATGTCTGGATCACGCCACGCGCAATCTTCGCCATGTTGTAGCCGGCGGTGTAGGTCGCCATGCCGCGCACGAGGAACAGGCCAATAATGAAGATCGGCATCCAGAAGATCGTCGCCTTGTCCTTGTGCACGAACAGGTCGTCGAGCATGGGCTTGATGATCAAGGTGAACACCGACCCGCAGGCGGCGTCGAAGATCATGCCGAGCATTGCCAGAAGCGCGATTGGCCAGTAACGCGCCGAATAGCGCAACAGGCGCCGCCAGGTGGCCCAGGGGGAAGCCGAAGCGTGCGCCGCGTCGCTCACTGCTTGCCCTGGTCCTTGCTGCGCACGGTCGCGATCGACAGGTGCGTGAAACCGAGCTGGCCGAGCGCGTCCATTGCCGTGACCACGGCCTGGTGCGGGGTCATCGCGTCCGCGCGCAGGATCACCGGCATATCGTGGTCGTCGCCGGCGATGTGCGCGATCGCCTGCTTGAGCGTGGCGACATCCGGATTGAGCACCTCGTTGTTGTCGACGTAGAAGCGGCTGTCGGCGCCGATCATCACGATCAGCGGATTCTTCGGCGCCTCTTCCAGTTTCTCCGACGCCTGCGGCAGGGTCACCTTCAGCGCCGAGTGCTGCACAAAGGTCGTGGTCATCACGAAGAACATCAGCAGCGTGAGCATGACGTCGATCAGCGAGATCACGTTGATCTCGAACTCGTCCTGGCGTTGCGCGCCCAATCGCATGTCAGTGCGCCTTGGCCGTCGCGCGTGCGGACGTGGCCGCGGACGCCGTGGCCGGCTCCGCATGCGCGGACAATTCGTCGATCAGCCGGATCGTCTGTTCTTCCATGTCGACCACGTAGTCGGCGACGCGACCGCGAAAATAACGATGGAAGAAGTACGCCGGAATCGCCACGCACAGGCCCGTGGCCGTGCACACCAGCGCCTGGCCGATACCGCCGGCCATCTTCAGCGGATCGCCCACGCCCGAAACCATCACCGCAAAGAACATTTCGATGAGTCCAAACACCGTGCCGAGCAATCCCAGCAACGGCGAGATCAGGGCGATGGTGCCGAGCGTGTTGAGGAAGCGCTCGAGCCGGTGCACGACGTGGCGGCCGGTGTCCTCGACGCGCTCCTTGATGATCTCGCGAGAGCGATTGCGCACGGACAGCGCCGCAGCGAGGATCTCGCCCAACGGCGAATTCGCGCGCAGGGTTTCGATGTGGCCGGGATCGAGCTTGCGCGTGCGCGCCCAGGCCAGAACCTGTTCGCCGAGTTCCGGCGGCACCACCGACTTGCGCCGCAGCGACCAGAAACGTTCCAGGATGATGGCCAGCGCCACCGCCGAACACAGCAGGATCGGCACCATCGGCCAGCCGCCGGCAATCAGGATTTCAAGCACGCGAAAGACTCCAGAAAACGACCGGCGCAATCATAGCAGCGCGGGGCGGATTTACGCTGCCGCCGTTGTTTGCCCCCCCGAAACGGCGTATGGTGTAGTGGTAACGCAAGAGTCGTGCATAGCGCCGCTGCCGGACTCACATACATCAAGGCGCACTTATCGGAAAGGAGTGACCCATGAAACCTATCGCATTGTGGTTTGCGCTCGCGCTGCTGTCTGCGCTGCCGGTGGCTGCCGCCACGGTCGAGGTACATGTCGCAAATGGCGATTGCGTGGGCTTTCAGCATGCCTTGAATCTAGGCGCTCAGTCGAATGCTGAACTGATCGTTTTGGCGAAGAATGGTTCGTACCCCAACTGCAGTGTCACTACCCCACAAGGCGCCGGCGCAACGACCATCGATGCTAACGGATCCACACTGGTATTCGGTCCACCGGCCGGATTGCTCTACACACAATCTCCCGTGCTTGCCGTCTCGGCGCATCCCTTCACTATTCGCAACGCTACCATCCAAATTGGCGACAGAGCGGTCGTTGGCGCCAGACATGGCGCCGTTCTAGGACCTGCGTTCCAAAATAATGGCGACATGATTCTGGAATCTTCCACTATTCTGATCGCTGGAGATTCCGGAATCGGCAACGGCAGCAATCTCGTGCTGCGAAATGTCACTGTAACCAACGCGTCAGGTTATTCGGATGGAACTTTCATCGGGACGGTGAATACATCTCCGAATTCGAACAACATCCCCGGTACCGTCGATATCGAGCAATCGACGCTTGCCAACCAAGGCACGCCAATTTTCAGCGGGGGCAATATCACGATCTCCAATAGTATTCTGGTGGCGAACAGTCAGAGTTCAGGTCAGGGCCTGTGCGCTGCGCCATACAGTCCGTTCTCGCCCCCGGTTTCTCTCGGCGGAAATATCTTTAGCGACAACTCCTGTGGTTACAACGCCGCCACCGACCATATCGTGACCGATGCCGGTCTGGCCGATTTCGGCACGCACGGCGGGGTGGTCGGCACGCTCGCGTTGAACTTCAACAGTCCCGCGCGATATGCCGGGCTGGCGGCGAATTGCACGGCGAACGATGCGCGCGGTGTCGCGCGAGGATCCGCCCATTGCGATGCCGGCGCCTACGAATTCGGGGGCGGCTATGGGCAACTCGGAGCTTCTGGCATGAGCGGCGCGTATTACGATGCCGCCCATGACGGTCACTACGTTACGGTGCAGAATCTCGACAACGGCAATGCCGTGGTGATCTGGAATACGTTCAACCAACAGGGCCGCCCGGCGTGGGTTTACGGCGTCGGCACCGTCAACGGTCGCACCATTCATGTCGCGAACGTATCGCAAAATCTGGACGGAGTGCTGCAGCCTGGCGGCAATGTGATCGGCAGCAAGGAAACGGCTTGGGGCAGTTTCGATTTCACGATCAGCGACTGCCTGACCGCAACGCTCTCTTACAATTCCACGAATCCGCTTTTCGGTTCAGGCTCGGTAAGCCTCACGCGAATCGCCTTCGTCAGCGGACTGGATTGTTCCAACTGAGTGGCTCGCGCAAGCCGCTGCGGCAACGTAGCGGCTGCTCTACGGCGATGGTGCGCGCGTCGTGGCAAACGCAGCAACAATTTCACACATCGCCAACGCGAAGCTCGTCTACATCGCCAGGCAGTAACTGCCGGTAGTGCATCACGGCAACGACATCGATACGATCGGGCAGGATCGCATAGATGATCCGATAGGGCCGCTGCATCAGTTCGCGCACATCGTTGCGCGCGTACTCCGGGACGCGTCGACCCGCGTACGCGTGCGTCTCCAGGTCGCGGGAGCGCAACAACACAGCGCGCGCCACGCGATCAGCCGCTTGCGGTGCGTCCCGGGCGATGTAGGCATGAATTTTTCGCAGTCGCTGCTTGGCCCGGTCGGTCCAGAACACCTTCATTCGGCAAGACCGAATTCGCGCAGTACCTCCTCTACCACGGTTACGCGTGCCGCAGTGCTGTCCGCAAGTCCGGCCTCGATCTCCTTGAATACGACGGCGCGGTAGATCAGATCGTCCCAGTTCGCCGTCTCCGGCAAGTCGTCGACCAGTTTGTGTGCTTCCAGTTTGAATGCGGCACCCATCGTCATGATCCGGCTAAGCGACAACCGCATTCTACGCCCACTCAGGCGCGAGTGGCGTGGCAGACAATAAGGCGTAGCCATCGCGCCATACAGGCTTCAACAGGCAGCGTAATTGGCATGCGGTATCCACAATTTCAGCGTAAACGCTCCCGCAAGCCGCTGCGACGCACGACCGGCTGCGCCACGGCGGCGCGTAGGGAATCCGCCGATGCCCACAGTTGCGCGCGTTTGCGTGCGCGCGACACCGCGGTATACACGAGTTCGCGGCTGAGGATGCGATGCTGCGGATCGGGCGGCAGCAGCACGGCGACCTCGCCATATTCCGAACCCTGGCTGCGATGGACCGCGATCGCCCAGGTGGTCTCAAACGCCGGCAGCGCGCGGCGAGAAGCTGCGCGGCACACCGTTGTCGCCGTCGACAACGTCGCAATGCTGCAACGCTTTGCTATTACTCAAGCGGCCACCCAGTGCGCAACCGGTCGCATCAGAAAATCCTCCAGCGCGATGCCGTCGCCACCAACCAGCAAAGTACGCTGCGGACGAAATGCATCTGCAAAGGCCGCAGTTCCCGCATGAACTTGCGGCGTCCGACCGCTCTTTACCTCGATGGCTGTCAGCCGCCGCCGCGCCTGAACGACGAAGTCCACCTCCCGATTGCGCTCGCGCCAGTAATGCAGCGCGCACTCGCCGGACATTGCAGCATTTGCCAGATGCGCGCCCACGGCCGATTCTACAAGACGCCCCCAGAACTCGCGGTCGGCACGCGCCTCCACCAGGTTGTAACCGCTGGCCGCCGTCATCAGTGCGGTATTGAACACCTGCAACTTGGGACTGGAGCCGCGGCTGCGCGCGACATCGCCAGCGAACTTGGGCAAGCCACATACCATGCCCGCGCCGGCCAGCAGATCGAGGTAGTGCGCCAGCGTCGTCGTGTTGCCCGCATCCTGCAACTGGCCGAGCATCTTCGTGTATGAAAGCACCTGCCCGGAATAGCGGCAAGCCAACTCGAACAGTCGTCGCAATAATGCTGGCTTGTCGACGCGCGTGAGCAGAAGTACATCGCGCGAGATGGATGTCTCGACCAGACTGTCCTGAATGTAGCGCACCCAGCGCGCAGGCTCTGCGATCAGCGACGCCGCGCCAGGGTAACCGCCATAAAACACGTAATCGTCCACGTTCCAGCCAAAGGCTGCGCGCATTTCCGCCAACGACCAGTGTGGCGCCGTGATGATTTCGAAACGGCCGGCAAGACTTTCGGTCAAACCCTGGGCGATCATTAATGGGGCGGAGCCGAGCAACACGACCTTGAGCCGGCGTTTGGCGCGGGTGTCTTCATCCCACAACCGCTTTACTGTTTCCGACCAGAATGGAATCTTCTGGATTTCGTCGAGCACCAGCACTGCCCCTGCCGATCCGGCGATGGAAAGCCGCGCCGCTTCCCACTGTTGGGATATCCAATCGGTGCCGCGCAGCGTGGGTTCGTCAGCGCTCGCATAGCGCACCGGCATGGCGAGTGATTGCGTGGCCTGCTGCACCAAGGTGGACTTGCCCACCTGACGAGGGCCGGCAACGACCTGAATGAAACGACGTGGTTCGCGCAGGCGAGCCGCCAAAACGCGGGCTTGCTCGCGCCTGAAACGCATTTTCATTTTACTCATGGCACTGAGTATTTTTACTCAACACATTGAGTATTGCAAGTTCAAACTGCCTGCCAGCAATCAATTGGGCTCGCGTGGAAAGGTTCACCGTAACCGTTCGCGCAACCCGCTGCGGCGCATCACCGGCTGCGCCGCGGCAGCGCGCAGGGAATCCACCGATGCCCACAGTTGCGCGCGTTTGCGTGCGCGCGACACCGCGGTATACACGAGTTCGCGGCTGAGGATGCGATGCTGCGGATCGGGCGGCAGCAGCACGGCGACCTCGTCGTACTCGGAGCCCTGGCTGCGATGGATCGTCATCGCCCAGGCGGTCTCAAACGCCGGCAGCGCGCGCGGCGAGAAGCTGCGCGGCACACCGTTGTCGCCATCGAACCATACGCGCAGGCCGTCGCCGCGATCCAGCGCAATCCCGACATCGCCGTTGTACAGGCCGCGCGCATAATCGTTGCGCGTGATGATGACCGCGCGACCACGGTGCCAGGCCATGTCCGCGCCGAAACCGAAACGCGCGGCAAGCCGCCGCGTCAGCGCGACGTTCACTTCATTCGCGCCAAATGGCCCGTCGCGCAGCGCGCACAGGATTTGCAACTCGCGCAAGCGGCGCAGCGCGTCGTCGGGTTCGATGTCCGGCCGCATCAGGCTGGCGTAGACATCCGCATGCGCGGCGATCCACGCGTCGAGGCGCACGCGCACGGCGGCGGGATCGGCGCAATCAAACCAGCGCACACCGCCTTCTCCACCATCGGCGACGATGCGATCGACCCATGCCGCATCGCCGCTGCGCAACGCATCCAGCGCGGCTTCGAGTTTCTTTTCGGCGCGAAAGCCATGCGTCAGGGTCAGCACCTGCCCTGACAGCGGCGCGCCGGTATCAGTCGCTGCGGGCGCCGCGCCAGGCACGCCGGACAGACGCGCGGCCAGCGCTTCCGGCAGCGAATTTTCCGCAACGCTGCCGGCGATGTCGCCGAGCACGCTGCCGGCCTCGACAGCGTACAACTGCGCCGGATCGCCGAGCAGGATCAGCGTCGCGTCCGGATTCAACGCGTCGACGAGGCGACGCATCATGGCGAGGTCGATCATGGAAGCTTCATCGACCACGACGATGTCGGCGGCCAGCGGCGCATCGGCATTGAAGGCGTATTCGCCGCTGCGCGCGGAGAATCCGAGCAGGCGGTGCAGGGTCTGCGTCTGCGCATCGCCCACGCGATCAAGCAATGCAGAGAACGCCGAATCCGGCGCCAGCGATTTGGCCAGCGCGCGCGCACCGTCGGCGATGGCTGCGGACAAGCGCTGCGCGGCCTTGCCGGTCGGCGCGGCGAGCGCAATCGCCGGATGTTCGGGCAATTCGCAGGCGCGCGCGTGCTTGAGCAGCATCAACAGCATGCGCAGTACGGTCGTGGTCTTGCCGGTGCCGGGGCCTCCGGTCAGCACGAACACGCGCGATCCGGGAACAGCGGCGACGGCGGCGCGTTGCCATTTGGTCGCCTGCGCGTCCATGCCCACGAACAATTCGTTGACGTCCGCCGCCAATGTCGTTGCATCGAGCGGATACGCGCGTCTGCCTGCGCGATCGCGCAAGGAATCCGCCAGCCGCGTTTCGTGGCGCCAGTTGCGCCAGGTATACAAATTCGCCTCGCCGTCGAGCACGAATGGCGTGAATGCATCGCCAACGCCGACCCAGGCGTGGCCGCGCAACGTGGCAACCTCGTAGTCGCCAAACCCGGCATCCGCCCACAGATCGCAACACACATGCCCCTGGGCCTCGCCGTGAATCAAGGTCGCGGCAGCATTTGCCAGCAGACCCGATCCGCTGCGCTCGCGTACCCAGCGTTCGAGTGCCCGCGCAAAGTCGGAACCGGGAGAATCGCGCTCGGGAAGCGTCGCCACATTCATGCCGTCGCCTCCACGCCTGCAAATACTTCGTCCAGATCGCGGATCAATGCCGCCGGCCAACGCCTGCGCCATACGCCCGCGCCCGGCGCGAGGCCGACGCCGCGCAGGAACAGATACACGCTGTCGCCAAGATGCCGCTCGGGCGAATAATCATCCACCCGCTGCCGCAGATAGCGATGCAAGGCGACGGTGTAGATCAACGCCTGCAAGGGATAGAAATCGTCGCGCATTGCCTCATCCAGTGCCGCACCGCAAAAATCGGACACGCGCGTGCCGAGGCGATTGGTCTTGTAATCGAGCACGTGATAGCGCCCGCCGTGGAAGAAAATCAGGTCGGCGAATCCTGTGAGCATGCCGTCGAGTTCGCTGGCGCGCAGTTGCGCCGGCCAGACGTCCGCGAATCCGTGGCGTACGCAAGCCGCGCGCAGTTCGCGCAGGCAAGCGCCGATCGGAAACTGGAACCCGAATTCGGCCACGCGTTCGTGCGCAGGCAGGTCCATCAGGCGCAGGCCATCGCCGAGGTCGGATTCGCGCACGCGCGCGAGCATGCGCAACAGCGCGGCTTCGGATTCATCATCCACGACTGCGATCCCTTGCGCTGCCAACTTGTCGCGCAACAATGCGCGATCCACCGGCCGCATGCCGGCGGCTTCCAGCGTCTTGTGCACGGCATCGCCGAATGCGCGTCCGCCCACGGCCTGCAGCGCCAGCAGTTCGGGATGCTCGGGTTCGACCTCGGCCAAATCGATGACGGCATCTTTTGGATCGGTTTCATCGTCCGCCGCTGCATCGGCAGATTCGACCACGCGACTGCGCAGGATGCCGCTGAAACTGTGCAGCCATTCGAAGCGCCGAAGCGCAGGCAAAGGCTGGTGCGGGATGCGATCCGAATCCGCTGCGTGCGTCGCTGCATACCGCGCGCCGTTGCGCATCGCCGGATCGGCAATGGCGATACCGTGGATTTTGCCGGCAAGTCCAGGCAAGGCCGCTTCGCCAAATGCCAAACCATGCGCTCGCATCCCCTGTCGCAACAAGATGTCGATGGCTGGAATTTCCCATGCAACGTCGCCTTCAGGAACGCCGCGATCGACCCAGTACACATGCAGGGCGGACTTCGCGCGCGTCATCGCCACGTAAAGCAGTCGCCGGCGTTCGCGCAGATCTTCATCGAAATGCGTTTGCAGGTGATCGGCGAATTGGCCCGAACCGGCATCGATGCAGGCATTCTTCCCGTCATCGTGGAAGTGCAAGACCTTCGGTTCGTTCTGCCCACTGCGCGAGGCCGTGTTCCACGCCAGCGGCAGGAATACGACCGGAAATTCCAGGCCCTTGGCCGCGTGCAAGGTCATGATCTGCACCGCGCCGACATCCACGAGCAGGCGCACGCGGTGATTGCGTTCGCCATCGTTTTCGGCATCGCGGCGCGCCTGCGCGTACCACGCGATGGCGCGTTCCAGGCCGGGTTCTTGCGTCGCATGCGCGGCCAGCAGTTCGCCCAGGTGACGCAGGTCGGCGATGATGCGCTCGCCGTTAGTTTCGCGCAGCAAGGCGCCGGCGCGCTGCGCGATCAGGCTCGCCACCGCCGCGAACGCGCCGCGTGTCAGCGCCAAATCATGCCACTTGGCGAAGCGATCGAGTTCGGATTCGAACGCAGCGGAATCCGTTTGCAAGGCGGCGATGCCGCACATATCGAATCCGAGCAGGCGCGTGGCCAACGCGCCGCGAACCGCGCCATCGTCATCCGGATGCAGGATAGCCGTGAGGAACAACTCGAGTTCCTCCGCGGTCGCGCCTTCAAGCACGCTCTGGCGGCCGCTGCCCGCGCAAGGTACGCCGCGATCCACGAGGCGTCTGCGCATTTCGGATACCTGTGTGTTCTTCGGCAGCAGCACGGCGATGTCGCCGGGTGTCACTGCACTTTCGCCCAGTGTCGTCGCCGCATCGCCGAGCAGTTCGACGATGCGTTGCGCGCAGTCGTCAAGTGCGATGTTCACAAGCTGGCCCTGCGCCGTCAGCGGTTGGCCTTTTGCATCCAGCGCATTGCCGCGAAACCGGTGGATCGACAACGGCGGCGCCGCTCTGCCCTTGTGGCGCAATTGCGCTTTCTCGGCATTGCCTGCGCACCGCATGCGCTGATAGGCAATGGCCGCTTCGCCAAAACCGCCGTCGCCCGCGGCGTACAGCGCATTGAGCGCCTCGACGAGGGCGCGCGTGGAACGATGGTTCGTGTCCATTGCGCGGCGCGTCGTGGCGCCTTCGCGGGCCTTGAGATAGGCGGCGATATCGCCGCCGCGAAAACCGTAGATGGCCTGTTTCGGATCGCCGATCATGGCCAGCCAGCCGCGCGTGACACCGTCGTAATCGCGATAGATCGCATCGAAAATTTCGAACTGGCGCGCGTCGGTGTCCTGGAATTCGTCGACCAGGGCGAACGGATACGCCTCGAACAGCGTCTGCGCCATTCCACCGCTCGCATCGCGCGTTCGCTCATGCACTTTCCCGATCATCAGCGAATACGTCATCGCCTGGCGCTGCTCGGCACGACGCGGGATTTCCACGCAACAAAATTCACAGGCGGCAACGAGAACACGGCCGCGGATGAAGGTGTCTCGATGCGCGGCAAGCGCCTTGATCGTGCGCAGTTCGCCGATCAAGGACTGATCGCGCAAACGCACCTTGGCGGATTCCGGTTGCTGTTTGTCGAGTTCGTCGCCAGTGAAGTACTTGTCGATCTGCTTGTCGATGGTTTCGATGATGAAGGTGTTCGCGGCCACGGCATCGGCGATCGCAATCAGCCGTTTGCGCACAGCACTCTTGTTTGGCAACTTGTAATGCGCCGGCTCGCATAATTCGCGCAGTTCACGCAAGATCGCCGGCAAACACAATCGCCCGATCGCCGTATCGAGCGTTTCGATCCCGTCCGCCGCGAGAATTCGCGCGTCGTGCGCCAGCATGTCGCGCACATCGCGCAGCAGTTTTTCCGGGCCATCCTCGAACAGGATTGCTTCGGCCGCGTCGACTGCGCCAACGCCGAGATAGCGGCGGCGCCAGAAATCCTCGACACATTCGCGCAAGAGCGCGCCCTCGTCGATTCGCTCGGATGCGATCGCGGCCATGCCCGAATCCAGCGGAAAATCGCGCAGGAACCGCTGGCACAACGCGTGGATCGTGCCGATCGGCGCGCGGT
>JAFEEK010000399.1 GCA_018241165.1 Pseudomonadota bacterium | reverse complement strand
TCCGTGCGCGCCACGAGCAGGGTCGGCACGCCGCAGACGTCCGCGGCCAACCGCGCGGCGGCGAGTTTGTCGACGGCCTCGCGCGTGGGCACCAGCACCTTGCCGCCCATGTGCCCGCACTTTTTCACGCTGGCGAGCTGATCTTCGAAGTGCACGCCGGCGGCGCCGGCTTCGATCATCGCCTTCATCAGTTCGAACGCGTTGAGCACGCCACCGAAGCCGGCTTCGGCGTCGGCCACGATCGGTTGCAGATAGTCGACGCTGTCGTCGCCTTCGGCGTGATTGAGTTGATCCGCGCGCAGCAGCGCATTGTTGATCCGGCGCACGACCGCCGGCACCGAATCGGCCGGATACAGGGATTGATCCGGATACATCTGGCCGGCGAGGTTCGCGTCCGCCGCGACCTGCCAACCGGAGAGATAAATCGCCTTGAGGCCGGCTTTGACCTGTTGCATGGCCTGGTTGCCGGTGAGCGCGCCGAGCGCGTTGACGAAATCTTCGTTATGCAGCGATTTCCACAATTTTTCTGCGCCAAGGCGCGCCAGCGAATGCTCGACATGCACCGTACCGCGCAGGCGCACCACGTCCTCGGCGGAATACGCGCGCTTCACGCCGTTCCAGCGCGGGTTGTTCTGCCAGTCGATCTTGATCTGCTCGGCGCTAGGCAAGGTGTTCTTCATGACGATCCTCGAATTTGGAAGGGGTTGGAGGCTTTGAGGCGGTGTCCGGGTCGACAGTCGACCGTGGCAGCAGACTAGGCTTGGAAATGACGATTTGACAATCTGAATGTTTCAATCTATAGATTTGACATTGTCAAATCGTATGTATCTGATTGAATGAAATGGCCGTGAAATCGAACAAGCGTACGGATTTGGGCAAAACAGCGCCGCGAAAACGGCAAGTAGCGCAAAAAAACACGGCAGCCGCCGTGGTCCGCCACTATTACAAAGGCAATCGCCTCAAGCAGCTTCGCGCGTTCTGCCATGCGGTGAAGTTCGGCACGGTCGCACGCGCGGCCGAAGCCCTGTTCCTGTCGGCATCGTCGGCGAGCTTGCAGCTATCTGCGCTGGAAAAGGAACTGGGCGCGCGCCTGCTCGAGCGTACGCGGCCGCGTCTGGCGCTCACCCGCGAAGGCCAGGTGCTCTACGACCTGGCGCGTCCTTTGATCGAAGGCATGGAATCGCTGGATCAGCAGTTTCGCGCGCAACGCACGGGGCTGGATTCGGGCGCAGTCACCGTTGCTGCCGGCGCGTCGACCATCCAATATCTGCTGCCGCCATTGGTGCGCGAATTCCGCGAACGCAGTCCGCAGGTGCGCCTGCAACTGGCCAATGTCACCGGCAAGGATGGCCTGGCGCTATTGCGATCGGATCAGGCGGATTTTGCGGTCGGCTCGATGCTCGACGTGCCGCATGATCTTTCTTACGAACCGGTGCACTGGTTCGATCCCATGTTGATCCTGCCGCCGGATCATCCGCTGGCAGCCAAGCATGAGATCGCGCTGGAGGACTTGTCGCCCTACGGGCTGATCCTGCCGCCGCAACGCCTGACCACGTATCGCATGGTCGATCTGGTGTTCCAGCAACGCCGCGTGCCGTATCAGGTCGCCATCGAAGTCGGCGGCTGGGAAGTGATCAAGCAATATGTCGCGATGGGGCTGGGCATTTCCATCGTCACCGGCATCTGCATCCAGCCCGAGGACGAAAAACGCCTCGCAGTGCGCAACATGCGCCGCTACTTTCCGCAGCGCAGCTACGGCGTGGTCGTGCGCAAGGGCAAGTATCTGTCGCCGCAGGCGCGCGCGTTCGTGGATCTGATCAAGCCGGGGATGTTCGCGCGCGGCGACTATTACGAGTCGGGACATTCCGAGCGTTAGACCGTCCCGCGATTCTTGCCCTGCCACGGTTTGTAGAATTCGCGGATCTTCGCCATGTCCGCATCCAGGTCGTCGCTCGGATAAATCAGCGGGCCGAGGCCGATGGTCTTTTCCGGATAGTGGAAATACACCGGCAGGATCGGCACGTTCGCCGCACGTGCGATGCGCCAGAATCCATTTTTCCACTCTTTCACTTTTTTGCGCGTGCCTTCCGGCGCGATGGCAAGCCAGAATTTTTCGTTCTGCGCAAACATCGCGGCCATGTCCGCGACTACGTTTTGCGCATGCCGGCGATCGATGGCAATGCCGCCGAAGCCGCGCAGGATCGGCCCGAGTGGCCAGAAAAACGCTTCGCGTTTGCCGATGAAGCGCACGTTCAGGCGCATCCCGATCTTGACCAGCAGGCCCCAGATCACGTCCCAGTTGCTCGAGTGCGGAGCTGCGATGGCGACGAGCTTGGGCACGTTCGGGAAT
>JAFEEK010000398.1 GCA_018241165.1 Pseudomonadota bacterium | reverse complement strand
TGCTGCCAACCATCGGCCACGCGCGCCATCGGACCGATTGCGGTGTAGGTGGTGCAGTCCGCTGAAGCGGACAGAATCGGTGGCAGCGCAAGTTCCGGAGCGACGCCGGTGCGGCTCCAGGTCACGGTATCGACTCGCGCAGCCAGCGTCTGCAGGGCGGCTTCGGGTACGGAAAACCGCGCGAGCGACTTGCGCGCCTGTCCGCCTACCTGAGTGAAATTGCCGCCGATCAGCAGCTTGCCGTCGCTCTGCGTGGCTAGCGCGTAGACTGCGCCGCCGGTCGCGGCAATATCGCCGAAGCCCGTGTCGAGGCTACCGTCCGCGGTCAGCCGCACCAGACCGCGGCGTGTCTGTCCGCCAATCTGGCTGAAACCGCCGCCGACCAGGATCTTGCCATCCGCCTGAACGCCTAGTGTCAGCACCCAGAAATCGGCATTCGCATCGATGAAACTGGCATCAAGGCTGCCGTCTGGGTTCAGGCGCGCGATGCGATTGCGTGTCTGACCTGCAATCGCGGTGAACGTACCACCGACGAGAATCTTGCCATCCGGTTGAATGGCCAGCGCGACGACGGCGCTGTTTGCACCAGTGTCGGCAAAGCCGGTGTCGAGGCTGCCGTCAGTATTCAGGCGCGCGAGGTATTTGCGCGTCTGCCCTCCGATCTGGATGAAGGTGCCGCCGACCAGCAGCTTGCCATCCGCCTGCAGCGCCAGCGCGCAGACACGGCCATTCGCCCCGGCGTCGGCGAAGCTCGCATCCAGACTGCCGTTTGCATTCAGGCGTGCCAAGCCGTTGCGTGCCTGTCCGCTGATCTGGCTGAAGTCGCCACCGGCGAAAATCCTACCGTCCGCCTGCACGGCCAGCGCCAGCACCTGGTAGTTGGCTGCCGCGTCGGCGAAGCTAGCATCGAGGCTGCCGTTTGCATTCAATCTCGCAACACCAGCGCGCGGCTGTGCGCCAGCATGCGTGAAAGCGCCACCGACCAGCAGCTTGCCATCCGTTTGCGTAGCCAACGCGCTGACGGTGTCGTCCAGGCCGGGGTCGATGAAACTTGAATCGACGCTGCCGTCTGCGTTCAGGCGCGCAGCACCGTGGCGCGGTTGTCCGCCGATCTGCGTGAAATAACCGCCGACCAGCAGCTTGCCATCGGCTTGAGTGGCCAGCGCGTCGACGGAACCGTCCGGGGCGAGATCGTCCAGGCTCTTGTCGAGACTGCCGTCGGTGTTCAGGCGCGCTGCCCGGTTGCGCGAAGTTGACCCAATCTTGACGAAATCGCCGCCTATAACGCCCTTGCCGTCCGGTTGCGCGGCCAGCGCGTAGACCCAACCTTCATAATTGCTGTAATCGAAAAATGCGCCGGGATCGTTATAGTCAGCATCGAGGCTGCCGTCGGAATTCAGGCGCGCCAATGGGCTGTGCGTCTGCGCGTCGATCTTGTTGAATTTCCCGCCGATCAGCACCTTTCCGTCCGGTAGAACGGCCAGCGTCAGTACGCCATTGCTGAACGTGGGACTGACGAAGCTCGCATCGAGGCTGCCGTCGGCATTGAGGCGCGCGATCCTATTGCGCGCCTGCCCGCCAATGACGGTAAAGTCGCCAGCAAGCAGGATCTTGCCGTCCGCCTGCATGGCCAGCGCAGAGACCGCTTGGTTTGCATTTGGATCTGCAAGACTCGTATCCAGCGTGCCGTCCGCATTCAGACGCGCGAGAAATCTCTGCGCTCGTCCACCAATTTGGGTGAAGTAGCCCCCGACCAGCAACTTGCCGTCAGGCTGGACCATCAGCGCACTGACACTGCCGGCCACACCCGGATCGGCGAAGCTCTCATCCAGTGAGCCGTTGGCGTTGAGGCGTGCGACGGATTTGTGCGTTTGTCCGATGATTGTGGTGAACGTGCCGCCGATAAGAATCTTGCCGTCCGGTTGCACGGTCAAGGCATCGACCGAACCGTTCACGCCGGCATCGTAGAAACCCGGATCGACGCTGCCATCGGCATTCAGGCGCGCGACGCGGTTGCGGGCCTGTCCGCCCATCGATGCGAACGCGCCGCCGATCAGGATCTTGCCATTCGCCAACACGTTGATCGTCTTGACGTTGCCGTCGATGGTGGGATTGACCTGGAGGAAGGTGCCATCCACGCCGCCATCGGCGCGGAGACGACAGATGCGATAACAGTAGGGGAAGGAGCCGGTGAAGTTGCCGCCCAGCAGCGTTTTGCCATCCGGTTGCATGACGAGAGCGTAGACGGTACCGGTTTCGAAATCCGGCGCGTAGCCGTCGTTGGCGTTTTGCGCCGGCGCGTAACTTGCGGATGCGGCGAGCAGGATTGCGCAGACCCACACGAAGCTGCGGGCAAAACCCAGCTGGCTCATGGTGATTCCCCATCGAGGGCGCCGGCGATTCCGGCACGCCGATCCTCGCGTGCGCGCGCGCACGAGGTCTTTAGGGCGAGCGTGGGAAAGCTTG
>JAFEEK010000397.1 GCA_018241165.1 Pseudomonadota bacterium | reverse complement strand
CGTGCACGAACGCGATGGCTACACGGCCCTCGATGCGCTGTTGCCGCCGCCGGAACGCCGCGGACTGGTGCTGATCGATCCGCCGTTCGAGGCGCAGGAAGGCGAATTCGACACGATCGAGCACGCGCTCGTCAAAGCGCTCGCGCGCTGGCCGACCGGCATGTATGCGATCTGGTATCCGATCAAGCTGCGCCAGCAGAACGCGCCATTCCTGCGCAGCTTCGCCCGGCGCAAGATTCCGAAAGTGCTGTGCGCCGAACTGCTGCTGCATCCGGACAATTCCGCGCTGCGCCTGAACGGCTGCGGCATGGTCATCGTCAACCCGCCGTGGAAATTCGATCATCAGCTCGAAGAACTGCTGCCCGCGCTGCGCGAACACCTCGCGCAGGGCCGCTTCGGCGAGCAACGCGTGGAGTGGCTAACCGGGGAGTGAAGTTTCCGCGCGCTTCGTTGTTGCCGCCGCGCGACTCCTGGCCAGCACTCCCCCGTAATAGGCGATGTAATAGCCGACCACGATGCCGAAGATCGCGAGCGTCAACGGACTTTTCTGGTAGGCGCCGAACGGATTGGCATTGACCTGCTGTGCGGCCTGCATGGCCGGATACACGATCATGAAGCGATAGGCGATGCGGCCGAGCAGCAAGACCGAAACGAACAGGCCGATGTACGTGTGCGGCGTGTAGAAATTACCCTGCGGTGTGGTTTCGAATTGCGTGTGCTTCAGGCCAAGCCTCGCCAGCGCCACGCCGCCGGCGAGGCCCGCCGCCATGGCGCCGAACAATTCCACATTGCGTGCCGACGTGAACAGCACCATCGCGCCGATCACGCCGAGCAGGATCATGCGCGTACGCATGCGCGTCGGACTCACCCGCTGCCGGCCGATATTGCGGCGCACGCGGCGGTAGATCGCCCAGGCCACGAACGCGGCGACCAGCATCGGGGTAACCAGTTTCGGATCCATGCTATGTCCTCGTCGGGTGGAATGGTCAGTCGGAAACATCCGGTTCGAAGAACGACCAGCGGATTTCCGGGAATCGCACCTTCATCGCCGCCTCGACGCGATTGATCGCGGCAATGAGCTCGTCGCCG
>JAFEEK010000396.1 GCA_018241165.1 Pseudomonadota bacterium | reverse complement strand
TGCTGTTCCATCCCGGCGCTTACGAAAACCTGTTCGTCTCGACCGCGCACACGCGTGAGGACATCGCGGCGACGCTGAAGGCCGCGAAGGAAGTGGCGGCGGAGCTGGCGCGTCCAGTCTGAGATTGCAAGCGACCGACTTTTCCCCCTTCCGCAGGAAGGGGGATACAGGGGGATGTGTTTTGCATCCCCCCGCGCTGCGCGCGACCCCCTTCTTTTCGAAGGGGGTGGTCATTCAAATTGGATCGTGCCGTCGATGATTGTTCGAGTACGCCCGCCGACCCAAACCGATCCATCCGCATCGATGCGTGCGGTGAGCGCGGCATCATGGTCCATTTCGCGGCCCTGCGACACGCGATAGCCGCGTGCTAGTTTCCCATCCGGCTCGGCTTGCGCGATGTAGGCGGCGATAAGGCCGTTCGCTGCACCCGAAGCCGGATCCTCGACGATGCCGGCGCCTGCGGGAAACGCGCGCACGACGAGATCGTAGTCCGGATTTTTGCAACGTGCGAACACGCACAGCCCCATGCACGCATCCGCGCGCGCCAGCGCCTTGATCGCGGCGTGATTGGGTTGCCACGTGCGCACGTCGGCTTCATCGGCAAATTCGGCGATCCACCAGCGTCGGCCGCCATCGACCAGTGCGGGCGCCAACGCACCGAGTGCCTGAAATCCGAGCGCGGCGCGCAGTGATGCATCGTCGTCGCCTTCGCGCACGACGCGCGCGCCGGGCGCGCGCACGAATAGCTCGCGCGTCGCGCCTTCGCCTTCGACGCGAATCGGCAACAATCCCGCGCCGCATTGCTGGATCAGTTGCCCGTCGCGCGCACGTGCGAAACCGCAATCGAGCACGGCGTGCGCGCTGCCGATGGTCGGATGTCCGGCGAACGGGATCTCCGTGTGCGGCATGAAGATGCGCAGGCGGTAATCCGCGCCGGCATCGGCCGGCGGCAGCACGAATGTGGTTTCCACGATATTGAGCCAGCGCGCCATGCGCTGCATCTGCGCGGCAGCCAGGTGCGGGGTGGCGAACACGACGCCGAGCGGATTGCCGCCGCCGGGCGAGGCCGGGAAGACGTCGAGTTGCAGGTAGCGGAGCGAGAGCGGCATAGTCCGGCGAGTTGTGTTGGTCAACCACCGTTCGCGCTGAGCGTAGCTCGCATAGCGAGCGGAGTCGAAGCGCCGCCCTTCGACTTCGCGCCGGCGGCGCTACGCTCGGGGTGAACGGAATCTATTAAGCCCGCTTCAACGCCACCACTGCATTCAAACCGCCGAACGCAAAGGAATTGCTCAGCGCCGCGCGCACGGATTTCTCGCGCGGCGTATTCGGCACGTAGTCGAGATCGCACTCGGGATCCGGGTCGATGAAATTCGCGGTCGGCGGGATCACGCCATCGCGCAGCGCGCCAATCGCGGCGACGAGTTCGATCGCGCCGGCGGCGCCCAGCGCATGGCCATGCAGCGACTTGGTCGAGGACACGGCAAGCGCGCCCGCATGCGCGCCGAACGCCTGGCGTATTGCCTTTGTCTCGGTCGGATCGTTGGCCGGCGTGCCGGTGCCGTGGGCGTTGATGTAGTCGACGTCCTCGGGCTTGAGTCCGGCGTCGACGAGCGCAAGTTCCATCGCGCGCGCGACCGTGGCCTGCGCCGGGAATACCATGTCGACGGCATCCGCGGTCATGCCGCTGCCGGCGAATTCGGCAAGGATGTTCGCGCCACGCGCCTTGGCATGTTCCCATTCCTCGAGCACGAAGATGCCGGCGCCTTCGCCCAGCACCATGCCACG
>JAFEEK010000395.1 GCA_018241165.1 Pseudomonadota bacterium | reverse complement strand
GACGGTCACCTGGCGCCATTCCAACGGGCAACTGGTGGCAGGAACGACCAAGGTCAATGTATCCATCGATCCCGTATCGATCGCCAGTTTTTCCACTTTGGACGATCCCAGTACCCCATGGACTGGCGCAACCAAGACACCGCCCACCTATGAAGGCAACGAATTCCTCACCCTGATTGGCAGCGGCCCGGTCAATGTGACCGGCGGCAATGGCGTGATCTTCGTGCATGCCAACGACACGCCGGGAACCGCCGTGCTCAGTGTGGTGGCGATCGACCCGGATAGCGGACAGACAATTACCTCGCAACTGCCGATCAAGATCGCGGGCGGCGCCACGGGTACGCCGGCTTCGGTTACGGCAACGAGCAATGGCGGCGCGTATGTGGCCAGTTCCGGCGGCATCAGTTCTCTTGTCAGCGCCACCGTTACCGATGGCAGCGGAGCGCTTGTCGCCGATCCGGCCGGTTACGATAACGTACAATTTTCCATCGCAGGGCCGGCCAATGCGGATGGCCGCCTGAGCGCAGTGAACGCTGCGGGCCAGACCGTTACCGGCACGACGATCGCAACGGTTACACACAACGGCATTGCCAATGTCACTTTCCTGCCTGGCAATCAGCAAGGGCCGGTGCAGGTCAAGGCGACGATCGATCGTGGCGACGGCAATGTCGACAACGGCATTCAGGATGGCGTCAGCGCCACTGCGACCGTTGTCGTTTCCGACGGAAAACTCTTTAGCCTCACGCTGACCTCGCCGGGTTCGAACGCACCTTCGATCCTGATAAATCGTGTTTCCGGTCAGGCATCACTGCTCAGCCAGGGCTCCGGCACGATCCCGCCCGATGCAAATGCAACTTACAGTTTCACCGTCAGCGCGATCGGTACCGATCGCCAGGGCAATCCGGTGCTGCCGGGCTCGCAAATCAAGTTCGGTTCGATCGACTCTCCGGTCGATGCCAATGGCAATTACCAGATCAGCGGCGCCAAGGGCGACCCGCAGGAGGGCGGCACGCTGTTCTCGGCCGCTGATGGATTGTTCACGACAGCCGGCGGCGGCGCCGGACCAGGCGACACCGTACTCGTATTCGGCAAACTCGTGACGGG
>JAFEEK010000394.1 GCA_018241165.1 Pseudomonadota bacterium | reverse complement strand
GTCAGGCCGCCCTGGGCAATGGCGCGCGCAGGAAATTGCGCAACAGATCGTGGCCGTATTCGGTCAGGATCGATTCGGGATGGAACTGCACACCCTCGATGGCCAGCGTCTTGTGGCGCAGGCCCATGATCTCGTCGATGCTGCCATCCGCATTCTGCGTCCACGCCGTGATTTCAAGACATTGCGGCAATGTGGATTTGTCCACAACGAGAGAATGATACCGCGTCGCCTCGAATGGATTGTGCAAACCCGAAAACACGCCCTTGCCTTGGTGATGGATCGGCGAAGTCTTGCCGTGCATGATCTGCGGCGCGCGGATCACGCGCCCACCAAACGCCTGACCGATGCTCTGATGGCCCAGGCACACGCCGAGAATCGGGATCTGTCCGCCAAGCTTTTCAATCAACGCCAGCGTCACCCCGGCCTCGTCCGGCGTGCCAGGGCCGGGGGAGATCACGATGCGATCTGGGGCCAATTTGCGGATGTCATCGACCGACAGCGCGTCGTTGCGCGCCACGCGCACGTCCTCGCCCAGCTCGCCCAGGTACTGCACGAGGTTGAAGGTGAAGGAGTCGTAGTTGTCGATCATGAGAATCATGGTGCGCTCCAAAGGAAAATCACAAACCGCCCACCGCCTCCTGCACCGCGCGAAACAGCGCGCGGCATTTGTTCATGGTTTCCTTCCATTCCAGTTCCGGCACGGAGTCGGCGACCACGCCGCCGGCGGCCTGCACGTGTAGTTCGCCGTTCTTGACGATGGCGGTGCGGATCGCGATGGCGAGGTCTGCCTCGTCGTTCCAGCCCCAGTAGCCGACCGCACCGCCGTAGACGCCGCGCTTGACGGTTTCCAGTTCCGAGATGACCTGCATCGCGCGCACTTTTGGCGCGCCGGTCAGCGTGCCGGCGGGGAATGTGGCGCGGAACACATCCATGAAATTCAAATCCGGATTCAGTTTTCCAATCACTTCCGAGACGATGTGCATGACGTGCGAGTAACGCTCCACGATCATGTTCGCGGTAAGTTCCACGCTGCCTGTCTGGGCGACGCGGCCGACGTCGTTGCGGCCGAGGTCGATCAGCATCACGTGCTCGGCGCGTTCCTTCGGGTCGGCGAGCAGCTCGGCTTCCATCGCCGCGTCTTCCTGTGGCGTGTGGCCGCGTCGGCGCGTGCCGGCGATGGGTCGCAGCACGACCTGGCCGCCTTGCGCACGCACGAGGATTTCCGGCGATGAGCCGATGATCTGCTCGCCGCCGAGGTCGATGAAGTACATGTATGGCGAAGGATTGAGCGCACGCAGCGCGCGGTACACGTCCAACGGCCGCGCGCGAAACGGCACCGACAGGCGCTGGCTTATCTGCACCTGGAAAACATCGCCGGCGAAGACGTGTTCCTTTGCTTTCTCCACGGCGGCGAGGTAATCGTCTTTCGGAAAACTCGACACGAAATGCGATTCGTCGATGGCTTTTGGATCGACCGCATCCGGATACGCGGCGCTGGTCGAGCGCAGACGATGCACCAGCGAATCCAGTCGCCGTTGCGCACGCGCGTAG
>JAFEEK010000393.1 GCA_018241165.1 Pseudomonadota bacterium | reverse complement strand
TGTTCGCGCTTTTGCAGGTGCGCCACTCACACACCAAGATTCCGCGCCTGATCGTGGTCGAGTGCTACATGGACGTTATCGCGCTGTTCCAGCACGGCGTGACCCAGGCCGTGGCCACGCTCGGCACGGCGACCACGCGCGATCATGCAGAACTTTTGTTCCGCAATTGCGCCGATGTGTATTTCTGCTTCGACGGCGACCGCGCCGGGCGCGGCGCGGCGTGGAAGGCGGTCGAATCCGTACTGCCGCGCATGCGCGACGGGCGCCAGGCGTTTTTCCTGTTCCTGCCCGATGGCGAAGATCCGGATTCGTTGATCCGCAAGGAAGGCCAAACCGGTTTCGAGGACCGGCTGAAGAACGCCACGCCGCTGTCCGACTTCTTCTTCGCCCATCTCAGTATCGACGTGAACTTGTCAAGCCTCGATGGCAAGGCGCGCCTGGCCGAACATGCGCGGCCACTGCTGACCCAGATTCCCGATGGCGCATTCCGCGACCTGATGCTCGGCGAACTCGACCGCATCACGAACGTGAAACTGCGTGTCGATGCACCCGCAACCGCGCCACGCAAATCCACGCGACCGCAGGAACGCTCGCTGGTTCGCGCCGCCGTCGCCCTGCTGGTGCAGCATCCGGCCTTCGCGGAAGGCTTGCAGCCACCGTGGCTGTTCGCGACGCTGCGCCAGCCCGGCATCGGACTGCTCGCCGAGCTCATCACGCTGTGCCGCGAACGTCCGGCCTTGTCGACCGCGATCCTGCTGGAACATTTCGAGGGCCGCGAGGAAGCGCGCGCGCTGCACAAACTCGCGACCCTGGATTTTCCCGGCGAAGACGATGCGTTGCGCGCCGAATTCATCGACGCGATCCGCCAGCTCGACCGGCAAACGCACCAGCAGCGCCTGGATGATTTGCTGAAAAAACAAACAGATACTGCGCTGAGTGTGGACGAAAAGGACGAATTGCGCCGTTTGCTGGCGGCGAAAAACACGCCCCACTCGCCGGCAAGCACCGATTGACCCTGCGAGGCGGGAATTCGCCTGGCGTGCCGATCTCGGGTACAATCGCGCCGCTGTAATTGCCGGGGTCACGGTGAATTGTGGCCTGATGCGGTCAATCACACGATTGACCGCATCGCCATCCACGCTTCTTCCTTAGCAAAACAGTCGCAACCTGGAATGTTTCCGGGGGCGTCATTCCCATTGTTTCAGGA
>JAFEEK010000392.1 GCA_018241165.1 Pseudomonadota bacterium | reverse complement strand
AATCGGTTCGCGTGCAAACCACACCTGCATCAGCGGGCCCAGGCCGACGACGTAAGCCGGCAAGCCGGCGTCTTTCAGGACTTTTTCCAGGCCATGGCGCAGTTCGTCGGAAACCGCATCGAGGTTCTTGTGCAGGTTCGGCGTGTTCAACTCATCCATCGCCGCGTTCGCCGCCGCGATGGCGATGCCGTTCGCGCTGTAGGTGCCGGCCATCGACACCGTGCCGTTCGCGACCAGGGCCATGATGTCGGCGCGGCCGCCCATGGCCGCGACCGGAAAGCCGCCGCCGATGCCCTTGGCGAAGATCGACAAGTCCGGCTTGATGCCCAAACGTCCCTGCGCGCCGGCGATCCCCAGGCGAAAACCGGTGATGACCTCGTCGAAGATCAGCACGATGCCGTGCTTGAGCGTGATCTCGCGCATGGCTTCCAGATACCCAGGCTTGGGCAGGATGCAGCCGGTGTTGCACATCACCGGCTCGGTCAGCACCGCGGCGATCTCGTTGCCGTGATGCTTGATCGCATCGGCCAGCGCATCGACATCGTTCCACGGCAGGATGAGCAGGTTTTCTTCCACGCCTTTCGGCAAGCCGGGACCCTGCGGCACCGGAATCGGATGCGCGTCCGGACCCGCCTTGGCGATGTTCGGATGCTTGCTCCAGTACACCGCATCGGAAAAGCCGTGGTACATGCCTTCGAAACGGATGATCTTGTGGCGCTTGGTGAATGCGCGCGCCAGGCGCGTGGCGTACAGCACGGCCTCGGTGCCGGTGTTGCACAGGCGCACCATGTCCACGCTCGGGATCGCGTCCACGATTTTTTGCGCGAGACGCGCCTCGTCTTCGGTCGGCAGCGCGAACACGGTGCCGCGTTGCTGGATGAAGTCGACGACGGCCTGCGTCACCTTCGGCGGACGATGGCCGAAGATCATGGGACCCAAGCCCAGCAGGTAATCGATGTACTCGTTGCCATCGACGTCGGTCAGGCGCGAGCCCTTGCCATCCTT
>JAFEEK010000391.1 GCA_018241165.1 Pseudomonadota bacterium | reverse complement strand
GCTGCGTCATGGGAATAGTGTCCGAATTCAGACCCGCGACTGTAGATGCGGCCACCGCCAACGCGCAAGGGCGGGGTGCGAGCGTGCCGCCCAGTGTACGCTCGGGTAAACTGGCAGAATCGATCGAATCAGCCGCGCACCAGGTTTGCGCAATTGCGGAGAAGCCAATGAACAACCCCCTGACCGACATGCTCAACCAG
Organism: Pseudomonadota bacterium; assembly: GCA_018241165.1. Classification (GTDB taxonomy): domain Bacteria; phylum Pseudomonadota; class Gammaproteobacteria; order Xanthomonadales; family Rhodanobacteraceae; genus Rudaea. Next base: position 1,727 of record JAFEEK010000391.1, on the reverse strand, counting down.
GATCCGGATCCTTCCGAAACCCGCGACTGGCTCGAATCCATCGAGGCGGTGATCGGCGCCGAAGGCACCGAACGCGCGCACTACCTGCTCGAAAAACTCGTCGACGAAACGCGCCGCGCCGGCGGCCACCTGCCGTTCGCGCCGACCACGCAATACATCAACACGATTCCGCCGCAGCTGGAGGCCAAGAGCCCCGGCGACGCGAACATGGAATGGCGCATCCGCTGCATCATCCGCTGGAACGCGATGGCGATGGTGGTGCGCACGAATCGCAAGCCCGGGTCGCTGGGCGGACACATCGCCAGCTTCGCCTCGTCGGCGACGCTGTACGACGTCGGCTTCAATCATTTCTGGCGCGCGCCGAGCGCCGATCATCCGGGCGACCTGGTCTTCCATCAGGGCCATTCGAGTCCCGGCATCTACGCGCGCTCGTTCCTCGAAGGTCGCATCGAAGCCGACCAGATGGATCTGTTTCGTTGCGACGTGATCGGCCATGGCCGGTCGCTGACCTCGTATCCGCATCCGTGGCTGATGCCCGATTACTGGCAGGTGCCGACGGTGTCGATGGGTCTGGGTCCGATCCAGGCGATCTACCAGGCGCAGTTCTGGAAGTACCTGGAAAACCGCGGCCTGATGCCGAAATCCGACCGTAAGGTGTGGTGCTTCATCGGCGACGGCGAGATCGACGAACCCGAATCGCTGGGCGCGATCACGCTGGCCGGGCGCGAGAAGCTCGATAACCTGATTTTCGTCGTCAACTGCAACCTGCAACGCCTCGACGGCCCGGTGCGCGGCAACGGCAAGATCATCCAGGAACTCGAAGGCGCGTTCCGCGGCGCCGGCTGGAATGTCATCAAACTGGTCTGGGGCAGCTATTGGGATCCGCTGCTCGCGCGCGACACCGACGGCGCCCTGCGCAAGGTCATGATGGATACCGTCGACGGCGAATACCAGGCCTGCAAGGCGTTCGGCGGCGCCTACACGCGCGAGAATTTCTTCGGCAAGGATCCGCGCACGCTGGAGATGGTGCGCAATCTTTCCGACGACGACATCTGGCGCCTGAATCGCGGCGGCCACGATCCGCACAAGGTCTACGCCGCGTATCACGCAGCGGTGAACACGCAGGACATGCCGACCGTGATCCTGGCCAAGACCGTGAAAGGTTACGGCATGGGCTCGGCCGGCGAGTCGCAAAATCCCACGCACCAGCAGAAGAAACTCGACGACGATTCGGTGCGCCATTTCCGCGACCGTTTCCAGATTCCGATTCCCGACGACAAGCTGGCCGATGTGCCTTACTACCACCCGGGCAAGGATTCTCCGGAAGTCAAATACATGCTCGAGCGCCGCGCCGCGCTCGGCGGTTTTCTGCCGCAGCGTCGCCGCCACACCGATGCGAAATGCCATGCGCCGGACCTCGCCGCGTTCGCGCAGATCACGAAAGGGTCCGGCGACCGCGAGATTTCCAACACCATGGCCCTGGTGCGCGGCATGAACCTGCTGCTTCGCGACAAGGAAATCGGCCCGCGCGTGGTGCCGATCGTCGCCGACGAGGCGCGTACGTTCGGCATGGAAGGCATGTTCCGCCAGATCGGCATCTATGCGCCGGAAGGGCAGAAGTACCGCCCGCAGGATGCCGACCAACTGCTGTACTACCGCGAGGCGCAGGATGGCCAGGTGCTGCAGGAAGGCATCTCCGAAGCCGGCGGCCTGTCGGCGTGGATCGC
>JAFEEK010000390.1 GCA_018241165.1 Pseudomonadota bacterium | reverse complement strand
TCAGCCAGTTCTTGCAGGTGAGTTGCGTGCCGCGCGGCGGATGGATGACGCGCGCGGTGTCGATGCGGGTGGGGGCGTTCATGGCGTGTCTCGATGCGGAAACGCCAATTATGCTTTGCTCGTCATTCCGGCGAAAGCCGGAATCCAGTGTCTTTGTGATGGCATCCTGCCGCCTGGACTCCGGCCATTCCATGGCCGGAATGACGAAATCAGAGATCCCTTGCCACCCGAATCCCCACGCGCGCGCTGCGCGTGGCCGATGGAGCAGACAGGCGATACGCCGATCGAACCTGGTCCGGCGCACTGCCCCAGGAACCGCCACGGATCACATGCTCGGCGCAACCCGGATTCATCCACGCGCTGCTGTCGGCGGGCGCGCGCATGTAGTTGTCGTGCCAGCAGTCGGCGACCCAGACCGATACGTTGCCGTCGATGTCGATCAGGCCGTAGTCGTTTGGCGGAAACTTGCCGATCGGCGCCGGACCCCAATAGCCATCCTCATAACGCCGGAAGGCCTTGGCCCAACTGCGTTTGAGCTTGGGCGAGCGATCGCCGTCGCCGGTAATGTTTTCGAGCGCACGCGGCGGGTTGCCGTCGCCCCACGGATAGCGCGTGGTCGAACCGGCGCGCAGCGCGTATTCGTATTCGGCTTCGCTGGGCAGGCGATAGTGTTTGCCGGTGCGCGCCGACAACCACTGCGCGTACGCCACCGCATCGTTCCACGACACATTGATGACCGGCAGGTCGTCCGCCGCGGTGGACCCGAGGTAATCGTCGCGCCAGGTGACGCCGCGTCGCTCGATCATGCGGCCCGTGGCCTCGTCGTAGACGCTGGCCACGCCCGCCTTCTCGGCGTCCGTCACGTAGTCCGAATCGTCGACGAACACGCGAAACTCGCCGACGCTGACGTCATCGCGACCAAGCGCAAAACCCGTATCGATCTTGACCTGCCGCTGCGGTTCTTCGCTTGCCCGTGCGTCACGCTCATCCGCCGCCGCTCCCATCATGAAACTGCCGGTCGGAATCACCACCAGCGGCGGCGCATTGCCATGCCGGTCGCGGAACTTGTCGGTGATGACCTGGCCGGGGCTGTAGCTCGCGTACAGGCGCGCGTTGCGCAGGCGCTCGTTGAAGGCGTCGATGCCGGACAGATCCGGGCTTAACGCCAGGGCCTTCTTCGCCAGCGTTTCCGCCAGATCCGCGTTACCCGCGTCCAGCGCGGAATTCGCCTGCGTCAACGTGTTCGCCGCGCGGTCGCGGCGAATGCCTTCGATGCGCGAACGCGTGTCGAGCAACTCCTGCGAGCCGGGACTCACGGTCGAGGCATCGGCCAGGATCTTGTCGGCGCCATTGAAATCGTCCTGCGCTGCCGCCGCCAGAGCGAGGTCGAGAAATCCCTGCTGTACCTGGGCCAGCCCTTGTGCCGCCAGCTTGTTGCCCGGATCGAGCTTGAGTACCTGCCGATAAACGGCCAGCGCATTGCCATTCGATGGCGTCGTGGCATGGCCCTGCTGCAACAGGTCCGCCGCGCGCGTGAGCAAGGG
>JAFEEK010000038.1 GCA_018241165.1 Pseudomonadota bacterium | reverse complement strand
GCCTACCTGCGCTTTTTGGAACGCGCGCGCACCGAGTGGCTGCGCGCGTGCGGCGTGGAGCAGGCGCGCGTGCGCGTCGAACACGGCGTACTGTTCGTGGTCGCCGACCTGGCGGTGAAGTTTCACGCGCCGGCGCGCCTGGACGACGACCTGCGTGCGCAAATTACGGCATTCACGCGGCGTTCGGCCTCGATGCGCTTCGCGCAATGTATACTTCGTCCGGCCGATGGCGCGGTGCTGGTCGAAGCCGATGTTCGTGCCGCCTGCATCGACGCGACCGGATTCAAGCCGCGCCGCATTCCCGATCCACTGCTTACGGAGCTCGTCCACGCATGAACGGCGGCATCGATGTCCTGCAGCTGGCGCTCAACGCCAGCCTGTTCGTCAAGATCGTCATGGCGATCCTGATCGTGTTCTCGTTCCTGTCGTGGGTGATCATTTTCCGCAAGATGAACGTGCTCAACCGCGCCATGAAAGGCGCCGACGAATTCGAGGAACGTTTCTGGTCGGGCGCGGACCTGGCTGGATTATTCCGGGATGTCACCGCGAACGGCGACCGCGTTACCGGCATCGAAAGCATCTTCGAGGCGGGCTTTCGCGAATTCGCGCGCCTGCGCCAGCGCCGCCACATGGATCCGCGCACGATCCTGGAAGGCGCGCAGCGCGGCATGCGCGTGGCGCAGTCCCGCGAGCTGGATCGGCTCGAACAGAACCTGGAATTCCTCGCCAACGTGGGTTCCATCAGTCCCTACGTCGGCCTGCTCGGTACCGTGGCCGGCATCATGGTCGCGTTCGTGGGGCTGGCGAATGTGAAAGAAGCGACCATCGCGATGGTCGCGCCGGGCATTTCCGAAGCCTTGATTGCCACCGCGATGGGCCTGATCGCGGCGATTCCCGCGGTGTGGGCTTACAACCGCTACTCGAACAAGGTCGAACGGATCCTCAGCCGCTACGACACGTTCGTGGAGGAATTCTCCTCGATCCTGCAACGCCAGGCACATCTGGATGAAGCGTAACCCCTGCGTTCCGTTTCGCACGTTGGATTGAACCGCCATGCAAGTGATCGGCCGCACCCGTAAGCGCCGCAAGCTCAAATCCGAGATCAACGTCGTGCCGTATATCGACGTGATGCTCGTGCTGCTCATCATCTTCATGGTCACCGCGCCGCTGCTCAACCTCGGCGTCGACATCCAGTTGCCGCAGTCGGCGGCCAAGGCCGTGCAGGCGAACAGCGAGCCGGTCGTGATCAGCGTGGACAAGGATGGCAACCTGTACCTGACCCTGGGCGCCGCCAAGCGCGAGGGCATCGATGCGGACAATCTCGTGCGCAAGGTCACCGCCTTCGTGCACCAGAACCCGCACGTGCCGGTGCTTATTGCCGGTGACGACCGCGCCAGTTATGGGCAGGTCTACGCCATCCTGCCGGCGCTGCAGCAGGCCGGCGTCGCCAAGGTCGGTCTGATGAGCCAGCCGGTGCAGCAGCCCAAGCGCTGACGACGGCCATGGAAAGCTTCGGCGACAAGTTGCGCGCATGGATCCTCGCCGCGCTGGTGCATCTGGGCGTCGTCGCGCTGCTGTTTGCCGGATTGCTGTGGACGACCACGACGCGACCGCTCAGTTTGCCCGGGCCGATCATCGAGGCCGAACTCGTCGGCATCAGCGCGGCGCCGAAAGCAGCCGCGCCACGGCCATCCCGGCCTGCGCCGGCCAAGCCGGCAACTCCGGCGCCGGAACCGCCCAAGCCGCCGGAACCCAAACCGCAACCGCCGAGCCAGGTGCAGAACCAGGATCGCATCGAGCGCGAAAAGGTCGCCGAGATGGCGCAGCAGAAGGCCGAAGACGCCAAGCGTGCCGAAGAGGAACGTCATCGCCAGGAACAGGTATTGCTCGACCAGCAACAGCGCGAAGAACGCGAACGCGCCAAGCAGCTTGCGCAAATTCGCGCCGAACGCGAAGCGGCCGACAAGAAGCTCAAGCTGGAAAAGCAGAAACTCGAACAGCTCCGGGATCTGGCCAAGGCCAAGCCGGCGCCAGCGCAACCGGTGCCCGAAGCCGAACAGGCCAAGTCGGGAACCAATGGCAACGACGACAGTCTGCAAGCACAGTATTTCGCCGCGATCCAGAACGCGGTGACCGACAATTGGCTGCGTCCGGACAGCGCGCAGCCCGGCTTGCGTTGCATGCTGCGCATCGTGCAGATTCCCGGTGGCGACGTGATCGGCGTGCAGTTGCTCAACCCCTGCAATGCCGATCCGCTGACGCGCGCCTCGATCGAACAGGCGGTCAAGCGCGCTGCGCCGCTGCCCTACAAAGGTTACGAAAAAGCGTTCCAGCGCCAGATCGATTTCAATTTCACCTACGACGGATGAGTCCAGCCATGACCCAACGGATTTCCACCACACTGATCGCCCTGCTCGTGCTGATGCTGGCCGCAACCGCGGCGCTTGCGCAGGGATTGAGCGGCGACGTGCCGACCATCGACATCAAGAACGGCACCGCATCCGCCACGCCGATCGCGGTGATTCCGTTCGCGTTCGAAGGCGCCGGCCTGCCGCCGGACACCGACGTCGCCGCGGTGATTGGCAACGATCTGGACCGCTGCGGCCAGTTCCGTACCCTGCCCAAGGCCGATATCGTCGAATATCCCACGCGCGGCAGCGAGATCAAGTATCCGACCTGGAACCTGCTCAAGCAGGCTTACATCCTGGTCGGGCGCCAGATCGAGAACCCGGGCGGCGACATCCGCGTCGAGTTCGAGCTGTATGACGTGGCCAAGCAGCAGCAACTGCTGGCGCTCGCGATCACCGGCCAGCGCACCGGCCTGCGCGACGTCGCGCACCAGGTCGCCGATCTCGTCTACGAGAAAATTACCGGCGTGCGCGGCGCATTCTGGACGCGCATCGCCTACATCACCTCCACCGGCACCGGCAACAACATCCAGTACGCGCTGATGGTTGCCGATTCGGACGGCTTCAATCCGCAGACCGTGGTGCGCTCGCGCGAACCGCTACTGTCGCCGGCGTGGTCGCCGGACGGCCGCAAGCTGGCGTATGTATCGTTCGAGCGCGGCAATTCGTCGATCTACATCCAGGAAATCGCCACCGGCTCGCGCGAGGTCGTGTCCGCGCGCAAGGGCATCAACGGCGCGCCGGCGTTCTCGCCGGATGGCAGCAAACTGGCCCTGACCCTGTCCTTCGCCGGCCATCCGAACATCTACACGATGGACCTGGCCAACCACCAGATCACCCAGCTCACCAAGGGCTATGCGATCGATACCGAGCCAAAATGGATGCCGGACGGCCAAAGCATCGTTTTCACGTCCGATCGTTCAGGAAAACCTCAGCTTTACCAGATTCCCG
>JAFEEK010000389.1 GCA_018241165.1 Pseudomonadota bacterium | reverse complement strand
GCGCTGCTGCGCTGGCAGCATCCCGAGCGCGGCCTGCTGTTGCCAGCCGACTTCCTGGCCGTTGCCGAGGACACCGGCATTGCCGAGCAGATCGACTGGCAGATGTTCGAGCGCACGTTCGAGATCGCCACGCCGTTGCTGGAGGGAAACGCCGGTTTCGTCGCGATCAATCTTTCGGGCCGGCACTTTCGCACGCAATCGCTGGACGCGAACCTGCTGGCGTTGCTGGAAAAACACAAGATACGACCCGATCACATGCGCATCGAGGTGACCGAGCGCATGCTCATCGACAACCCGCCGGCCGCCAAGCGCCTGCTCGATGCATTGCGCGCGCACGGCATCGGCGTGGCCCTGGATGATTTCGGCACCGGCTATTCGTCGTTGAGCTACCTGCACCAGTATCCGGTGCAGACCCTGAAGATCGACCGCTCGTTCGTGGCCGGGATGGGTTCGGAAAATCCCGGCAGCACGGCGATCGTGCGCGCGATCCTGGCCCTGGCCGGAGCCCTTGGCATGCAGGCGATCGCCGAGGGCGTGGAAACCGAGGCGCAGCACCAAATGTTGACGCAACTGGGCTGTCGACTGGGCCAGGGATTCCTGTATGCGCGGCCGCAGCCTGCGCATGTCTGGCTGGATCGCAACGGCTAATGCTGGGTCGGTGCGACGGGCACATCCTGCCCGCTGCGGAACACTTGTTCCAGATCCACGCGGTCGAAGCGGTATTGGGTGTTGCAGAACTCGCAAGTTACCTCGACCCGGCCGTCGTCGCGCAGCGCGGCTTCGGCTTCGATGCGTCCCAGCGAATGCAGCATCGCCGCGACGCGCTCGCGCGAGCAACTGCAACCGAAGCGCAGCGGTCTAGCCGCATGCAGGCGCACGTTTTCCTCGTGGAACAGGCGGTACAGCAGGGTTTCCGGCGCGGCCGCCAACAATTCTTTCGCGCTCGCGCTCGCAAGCAGATGACCGACGCGATTCCACGCATCGGCATCGTCATCGGCATGGACGCTACCGGGCAGGCGTTGCAGCATCAGGCCTGCGCAGCGTCCCTCGCCGCAGGCGAGCACGACGCGTGTGGGCAGTTGTTCGGAACGCTCGAAGTAGCGCTCGAACAGCGTCGCCAGGTGCGCGTCTTCCACCGGCACCAGACCCTGGTAGCGCTGCCCGCTGGTGCGATTGTCGATGGTGATGGCGAGCAGCGGCGCCGGCTGCGCGCCGAGCACGGCGGATTCGTCGGAAACGTCGCCGGTCCAACGCGCCAGTCCGCGCACATGGCCGTCGCTGCCGCATTCGGCGAACAGCAAGTTGACCGGGCCTGCGTTCTTGATCTGGATCGACAGCGCGCCATCGAACTTGATGTTGCCGGTGAACAGCGCGCTCGCCGCCAGCGTGCGGCCGAGCAGGTCGGCCAGCGCCGGCGGGTACTCGGCGCGGTCGCGCACCTGCTGCCAACTGTCGTCCATGCGCACGAGCACGCCGCGCACGCCGGCGCGCTCGAGCTCGAAGCGATGCAGAAAATCGTGGGTGTGTTCGGACATGGCCGCGAAAGATGGGGCGGGCGCCGGCGAAATCAATGACGCCGCGACTATTGCACATTGCCGCCAGCTCGGCCATCGTGCGCGGCCATGCGAGCCGCACAAACCCATCGACGACACGGTTGGCTGCGCCGATTCTGGCGCTGGACGTGGCGGCTCGCGCTGGCGTGGGTCGCGCTGACCTGGCTCGTCGTCGCGATTTTGCGCTTCGTGCCGCCGCCGACATCGGCGTTCATGCTTGAGCGCCGCATCGCGGCGTGGCGCGCAGGCGAGAAAAACTTCGAGTTGCGCTATCACTGGGTGCCGTGGCGCGACGTGTCGGCACAATTGCCGATTGCGCTGATCGCCAGCGAGGATCAGAAATTTCCCTCGCACCACGGCTTCGACGTGCAAGCCATCCGCGACGCAATGGACGAAGCCAACGACGGCGAGCGCCTGCGCGGCGCCAGCACGATCAGCCAGCAAACTGCGAAGAATCTGTTTTTGTGGAGCGGCCGCAGCTTCGTGCGCAAGGGGCTGGAGGCCTATTTCACGGTGCTGCTGGAAATTACCTGGCCCAAGCAGCGCATCCT
>JAFEEK010000388.1 GCA_018241165.1 Pseudomonadota bacterium | reverse complement strand
TTGTGCCAGCGCGCCGAACGCGCCGGTTTCCGCCACGTCATCGCCGGCGACGTACTCGTCCAGCACGAACGCAGCGCCAGCTTCGGCGACGAGCGCCGCGTCATACTCGGCGCGCAAGGCATGGCCGTGCTGCGCGAGCGGTATCCGGATTACGAGTCGAATGTCGGCGCGACGCTGTGGAGTTTCGAGCGCCGCGTGCTCGACTGGCGCGTGCGCCGCCTGTATGCCGGAACCGATGGTCATTACGCGGCGCATCCGCCACGGCCGCGCGTCGTTATCGACGCAGCGGATGCCACGGTTGACGATCGCCTTGTCGAGTGTTTGAGCCCCGATTCGAACAACCCGACGAGCCTGCGCGAATGGCTGGTACATCACGCCGTCGAAGCCGTGCAAACCGCGAATCCGGTGCTGGCGCGAGCCGCGGCAAGTGTCGGCGTGACAGCGCTGGACGCATCGGAAATGGCGCATTGGGTTGCCAATGCCCGCGCGCTTGCCTAGCATGCGGCGTTTGCAGCCGGTCTTTTCGATGTTTCGTCCCCTGAATTGTTTCCGTCGTCGCGCATGCGGCGTCGTGCTTGCGCTGTCGTTCGCGCCCGCGAGCGCACTCGCGTGTTCCGGCCGCGTGCATGTCGAAGTGAAGGATTCGGGCGTTTACGCGCTCGCTTATGCCCAGATCATCGCCGCGCAACCCGGCCTTGCCAATTGCCGCGCGGACGAGCTCGCGCTGTGGCACAAGAACGTCGAAGTGCCAATACGGGTGCTCGGCGCCACGAACGGCAATTTTGGCACCGGCGCAAGCATCCAATGGCTTGGCCGGATGCTGCACGGCCCGGAAAGCTGGTTCGACTGGTATTCCGGCGTCAACGTCTACCAGCTCGGCGCCGCGCCCGGCGCGCATGCGCGACTGAAAGAAATTCCCGCTCCGGCATCGGCTCGATCCGGCAAGCCGGCGCCGTTGCAACGGCGCCTGCATTTCGAGCGCGAAAACCTGATGATCCGCCTCGGCAGCGAGCAGATGAAGCCGGGCGAGGAACCCGACGTTTTCCAGTGGGCCAAGCTCACCCCGATCGATCCGAAACCGTTTTCGTTCGGCTTCGATCTTCCCGATGCCGCCTTGCGCGGCGCGAGCGTTCCCTTGACGCTCGATTTCCGCGGCGAATCCAACGTGGTGACGCCGCCGAAAGGGCAGGCGAAGGCACCGGATCACGTCGTTGACGTGTCGGTCAACGGCAAGCTCGTGCAGTCCCTGCATTGGGATGGCCGTGGCGAATTCCGGCGCACGCTGCAGGTGTCCGGCGCATGGCTCAAGGCCGCCGACAATACGCTCGCCCTGTCGGTGCCGCGCCGCGCCGACCCGGTCAATGCGCAGAATTTCATCATCGACGTGGTGATGTTCAACTGGGCCGATGTGAACTATCCGGTTCGCGGTGAGCTTGATGCATCCACCGCAGCCCTGACCGCCGCCAGCGCTGCGCCGATCGAATTGCAAGCCGGCGCGATTGCACCGGAACTGTTCGGCGACGACGGCTCGCTGCGCGAAGGCGCGCCTGTCGGCGGCAACCGCTATCGGTTTGCCGCAGCGGATGCAAAAGTGGATTTGTATCCTTTCGCCGGCAAGGCGCTTGCGCCGACTCTGGTGCGCGCGGTGGCGGCCGGCGACCTGCGCAAGGCCGATCCGGGTTTCGACTATCTGATCGTCGCGCATCCGCGCCTGATCGCTGCGATCCAGCCGCT
>JAFEEK010000387.1 GCA_018241165.1 Pseudomonadota bacterium | reverse complement strand
CGAAGGGGGTCAATGCAAAGCATTGGGGGGATGATCTGCAAGCGCATCCCCCTCGATCCCCCTTCCTGCGGAAGGGGGAAGCAGTTGGGCATTCAATTCGTCGCCGGCTTGCCCGATGCGTCCGCCGGCGCCGCAAAAATCTTGTCGCCCGCCGGTTTGACGAAACGCAGGGTCATGCGATCGGATTCGCCGATGGCGAGATATTTTTCGCGATCGACATCTTTCAACGCCAACGTCGGCGGCAGCGTCCACACACCCTTGGGATGGTCGTGATCGTCCTTCGGGTTCGCGTTGATCTCGCTCTTGCCCTCGAGCTTGAAACCGGCGTCGGTGGCGAGCTTGATCACGTAGTCTTCGGGCAGATAACCCGAATCCTTGATCTTGGCGAAATCCGCGCCGGGCGTGGCGCGATGATCGGCCACGCCGAGCACGCCACCGGGTTTGAGCACGTCGAAGAAGGCCTTGAACATGCCCGGCGCGTAGTCGCCCATCACCCAGTTGTGCACGTTGCGGAAGGTCACGACCATGTCGGCGGAATTCGGAGCACCCAGGTTCGGCGCTTTCGGATCGAACTGCACGACCTTGGCATCGCCGTATTGCGCGGAATCGCCGGCAAACATTTTTTCCAGCGCCGATTTGTCTTGCGCGGCCTCGCCCTCGGGCTTCTTCGGGATCGTGATCGCTGCGGTGTAGCTGCCGTCGCCCTTCATCAGCGGCGCGAGTACCTCGGCATACCAGCCGCCACCGGGCGTGATTTCGATCAGGCTCATGCCGGGCTTGAGGCCGAAGAATTCCAGCGTCTGCTTCGGATGGCGATACTGGTCGCGCGCCTTGTTCGCAGCCTCGCGCCAGTTGCCGGCCAGCACGGCGTCGATCCTGGCATCGAACATCTGCTGTGCGCTCATTGGCGGCGGCGGATTCGCGGGTTGATCGGCCACCTTCGGCGGCGGCGCCGCGGCGGGAGCCGGAACCTGCGACTGGCCGCATGCGGCCAGCGCCATGCACATCAGGGGGATCGCAACTTTCTTCATGGTTGTCTCCTCACATCGCAGCGATCAGGGCGTCGCCGAACTCGGAACATTTCAACAGTCTTGCACCTTCCATCATGCGCGCGAAATCGTAGGTCACGGTCTTGGCGGCAATGGACTTGTCCATGGCGGTGATGATGGCATCGGCCGCTTCGGTCCAGCCCATGTAGCGCAGCATCATCTCGCCCGACAGGATCACCGAGCCCGGATTCACCTTGTCTTGACCGGCATACTTGGGCGCAGTTCCGTGCGTGGCTTCGAACACCGCATGACCGGTGACGTAGTTGATGTTGGCGCCCGGCGCGATGCCGATGCCGCCGACCTGCGCGGCGAGCGCGTCGGACAGGTAGTCGCCGTTGAGATTCATCGTCGCAATGACGTCGAACTCGTCGGGACGGGTCAGTACCTGCTGCAGCGTGATGTCGG
>JAFEEK010000386.1 GCA_018241165.1 Pseudomonadota bacterium | reverse complement strand
GGATTATTACGCGCTTGAGGCTGCGCAGGGGGAATCGATGGAGTCGTAGCGTAGACTGCACCGACCCGCCGCAGCCGCGAGACATGCATGGACATCGAGAAAATTTCCGTACGCATCACCGAATCCGGCAAGATGATGGATGTCGTGGTGTTCGAAAAGCACGCGCATCGCATCACGGTGGTGCTCGGCGCCGGTGTACACAGCGTCAAATGCGACATGACGCCGACCCCGAACAAGACCGCGTTCTCCGGCAAGGCGCTCGGACGCGAAATCGTCTACGAACGAACCCCGGAGCAGGTGCAGGCGGACCTGGATCGCCTCAACCCGGCGCTGAAGCGGTCGAGGCCGCGGTGATTCAACAACCGTCGAGTTCGATTTCCTCGTCAACCTTGTGCTTCAATTTCTTTCAGCGTTCTGTCGGCAGAATCCTTCCACGCCACCAATCCATTGGCATTCCCGCCGTGGATGACTGATGCAGCCGCGCTTGGACTGGTAAATTCGGCATTTCGTGCAAATTCCCAAAAATCACCCTTGTCGACCAGCACGCCGTCGGACAAGAGTTCGTCCCGCAGCCTGACAGCGATAGAGCCATGCCTTGCGGCACCATCACGCACGCGAGATACGGCTTGAGAACCAGCGAATACCACGAAACCATCGGTCGTTCGCTTTCCCTGTGCGCGCAGACCCTTTATTTGTGTCACCAAGATTTGTTCATGGGCTTGGCCGACACCTTTTCCGGCAATCGGGACCAATAACTCGGAGCCAAGTATCGGAAGAAGAATTCTGACTCTCTCCAAAAATTCTTCCATGTCGTGACGATCGGCTTCAGGTAGGCGCGACCCACTTGCCTGTCCGTTATCCAGCGCGAATCTGCCTGCGGTTCGCGCTTCTTCGATGAGGCGCCCTTCAAGATGCCGAATATGCGACTTCGTGAGGTTTTCATCCTTGCTTAGAAACACAAGGGTTGCGACCCAAAAATCTTTTGCCCGGTGTTGCTTCAATCGCTCGCGAAGAACTTCTGCCTCGCCAATGTAAGCCAGCAGTTTTCCCGATTCCGGATCGGTCCCCGTCAAGACATAGACGCCAGACTGTGCCAGCTCATCTCTTGCAAGGAGGGCATCAAATTGTGTTCGCGGAGCCGCTAGCGCCTTGCCACTCCAATTGGATATTTCTGCCGTCCTGATGCTTTTGGGATCTGCCTGCGGCAAGAACAATTTGATCGTCGCGGTTGCCATCACACCCCCAACGGATTCGGCTTCTCCGCGTCGAGCTTCCAGGTCTTGATCGCGCGGGCGACGTCCTTGGCGGTCATC
>JAFEEK010000385.1 GCA_018241165.1 Pseudomonadota bacterium | reverse complement strand
GAAGGCGCGCCGCGTGGCGATGTTGGTGCAGAAAGCGCAGATCCTGAACGACCTCAAGCGCCCGGACGATGCGCGCCGCACCGCGCTCGACGCCATCGCTGTCGGCGCCACGGCAGCCGAGTTGGCGTCCCGCACGAAGCAATTGCTGCGCGAATTGTCCGGCAAGGCCGACGCGTATCCGGAAGCCGCCGCACCGGGCAAATAGTTCTTGGCCTACATCCTGACGGCCTGAGCAGATGTCGCAAATCCGCGCCGGTTGGCGTTGTTCGCTGCATCCTGCCCCGGAGATTTCGCATGTCCTTGCCTGTCCGCAGTGCCGCGTTCGTCCTTGCCTTGCTCGCCAGTACCCGCGTGCTGGCGATCTGCACGCCGGTGCAGCACTACATCTACGTCGGCAACGGCCCACTGTGCCAGACCACCAGTATCCAGACCGCGATCAACAATGTCGTCTGCCCCGATACGAGCGTCGTGGTCAGCAACAACCTGGGCGAGACCTACACGAATCAGCACATCCAGTTGAACGGCGTTTCGGCCACGATCGCCGGCAGCACCGCGGCCTGCAACGCGCCGCCCGTGGTGTGCGATCCAAATATCGGCTGCAGCAGCGGGCCGCCGGCAAAAGTCGCCATCAGCGGCGATGGCGCCAATCCGGTGTTCTACGTCAATGGGGGCGGTTACGTCGGCTTTGCGAATCTTGTCATCAGCGGCGGCAAGGGCGCCGACAACACGCTGTCCGGCGGCGGCGGCATCGGAGTCTTCGGCAGCTCCACCAGCGTGACGGTGCGCAGTGTCGAGCTGCGCAACAACACCGGCGCCAACGGCGGTGGAATCGCCTTCTACGGCGACGGCAGCCTGACCCTGGACGGCGCGTCGATCCATGACAACAGCGTCAGCGGCTCTGGCGGTGGCGTCAGCGCCTACAGTTCGTTCGTCGGCCACATCGACGTGACGATCGCCAACGATCCGAATCTGCCGACCTCCATCATGGGCAACACCGCGAACACCGGCGGCGGCATCAGCGTTGCCGGCAACGTGCACCTGCTCGCCGTCAGTGCCAATGCGCAGATCAAGAACAACCACGCCACCCAACTCGGCGGCGGTATCGCGGTCGGCGGTCAGGCGTTGGCGGACATCGGCCTGGTCGGCAACGCGATCAGCGGCAACATCTCGGATTTTTCCGGCGG
>JAFEEK010000384.1 GCA_018241165.1 Pseudomonadota bacterium | reverse complement strand
TTACCCCCAATGGGTCGTCTATTTCTCGCCCAGCGCGATGGACGCCTGGCGCTTCATCCAACCGCCGCTCCCGTTCGGGATCAGCTCCACGAGATCGATATGGTCCTCGGCAACAGCGGAAATCTTGCCGTTGTTCTGGCCCACGTAGTTGTTCGCATGCACACGATGGATCACGCCGTCCGGATCCTTGATCAAACCTTCCATGTTCGCGCCGGTACCGATGGTGCCGACCATTTTCAGGCTGTCCAGCGGGTAATTCTCCAATTGTTCTTTGGGATGCTTGTCGGGCATCGGTCCGCTTGCCCCAGCCTGAGCCTCGCGTTGTTCTTCAAGGCTCGGCCCGAACGGATCGCGCTTGTCCTGATCCTGGTAGACAAACGTCTCGAATGTCTTGAGCACCGGCAACGGCGGTACCGGCGGTCCCTTTTTGGCCTTTTCCTGCGCCACCCATTCCTGCAGGTCGCCCATGCCGCCAGTACAACCGGCAAGCAACGCCAACGTTGCGCCAAGCAGGAACAAGCGTGCCAGGTTGGATATGTGAACGCTACGCATGTTCACTTTCCTCCCTGGTTGGCAGGTTTCTTCGGCGCGCTGCCACCTTCGTCTTCTTCGACGTAACGATAGGTGCGAACGGTGCCTTCCAGCGACAGCTCGCCGGCGGTGCCTGCAATTGGCTTGAGCGATACATCGTGCATGGTCAGGATAACGACGCGCGGCAACGCGGCAACGCCGCTGATGAAGGCGCCAAACTGGTGGTACGTGCCCATCATGCGCAATTGAATGGGCTTCTCGGCGTAAAAACCTTCCTTGATGGATTCCGGACCGGGCTGGAACAGCTGCGTCTGCAAACCGGCGGAGAGCGCGGTCTGCGAAATATCCACCAGCAACTCGGGCATTTCCGTCTTGCTCGGCAATTGGCGCAACAACTGGCGCAACATGTCGCGCATCTCGTCGAGCTGCTGCTTGAGCGCGTCGAGGTTCACGACCTTGGCCTGCTTGTCGGAAAATTCCTTGCGCAAACTGGTTTCCTGTCCCTGTCGCTGCTTCAGATCGTCTTGCTGGTCGCTGATCATGAACCACCAGCCGGCAAGTACGATCAAGCCGAAGAGCAAGGCGCAAAAAGTCAGTTTGACGCCCTGTGCCCAGCCGCCGATGTTGTTGAAATCCAGATTGCGGAAATCCGACAGTTTCATGGCTTGCCCCCTTCCTTGCCCGCCGGAGCTGGTGTAGCGGGTGCAGCCGGAGCCTGCGTCGTGGCCGATGTCGTATTGGCTGGCTTGCCCATGCCATTCGCCACCGCGAACTGGGCCGCCTTTTCCTGCTCCTTGGCTTTCTCGTCGGGATTGGTCAATTTGACCGACAGGCCAAAATCGAAGCGCTCGCGCTTGTCGTTCTTCTTCGCTTCGGTCTTGACCAGGTCCGGATGCGTGATCCACGGCGAGGCTTCGAGGTTGCGCATGTACGTGGCCACGCTGGCATTGGATTGCGCCACGCCATCGAGGGTGAGCGTGTCGCCATTTTGCTTCATCGACATCAGACGCACGCCGTCGGGAATGGTCTTCACCAATTCGTCGAACAGATGCACCATTTGCGAGCGGCTGGCCTGGAGTTTTTCGATGATTTCCTTGCGCGCGAGCAACTTCGACTTGGTCGATTCCAGTTGCTTGATTTCGGTCAGCTTGCCGTCGAGTTGGTGGATCTGGTCCTTCAGGTAGGCATTGCGCGCGTCCTGGTTGTCCAGGCGCATGCCCATCCAGTACCACCATACGAAGACGGCAAACACCGCAGCGACGGCGGCACCGGCCAGCATCACGTAGAACTCGCGCTGGCGTTGTGCACGCAGCTCATCGCGCCAAGGCAATAGATTGATCTTGGCCATCAGTCGAAACTCCTCAGCGCGAGGCCGCAGGCGATCATCAGTGCGGGCGCATCCTGGGCCAGCGTCTGGGCCTGCA
>JAFEEK010000383.1 GCA_018241165.1 Pseudomonadota bacterium | reverse complement strand
TTGCCCAGGCCGGCGCCGAATTGCACCACCCCGGAAAGGCTCAGTCCGATGGCGACGATCACGTAGATCAGCACGGCCACGAACAACGGCTGCTGCAGCTGGAATCCCCAGCCGTAGATGAGTCCGGCCTTGCGCAAAGCGATCACCGCCAGACCGACGACGGCGAACGAGATCAGCACGCCGGCGGTGTAGAACAGCACATGCCGGCGCGCCGTGGCGGGCGACTCGCCGCTTTCGAGTATCGAGATCGCCTTGAGCGACAGCACCGGCAGCACGCACGGCATCAGGTTCAGCACAAGTCCGCCTAGCAGGGCGGCGAACAATGCCGCAAGCAGCGAAAGCGCGCCGACCGGGGCGGGCTTGTCCGGCCGCGCCTGGCGTCCTTCATCGATCGTCGCCACAACGCCTGCGCCAGCAGGCAGCGCAACGCTCACCGTGCGTTCCAGCATCGGATAACAGACGCTGCTTTCCTTGCAGCCCTGGAAATTCGCGGTCAGCGCGAACGTGTGCGCGCTGGTGTCGGTGCGCGCCAGCGGAACCGGAATATCGACCTGGTCGAAATACACCGTGGTCGCGCCGAGGTTCGCGTCCGTGTGTTGCTGGCCGGGCGGAAATTTCGGCGTTTGCGGACTCGTGCCGCTGTCGGCAGCGGTGTGGAAACTCGTCTTGTCGCGATACAGGTAGTAGCCTTTTGGCATCGTGAAGCGGGCAAGCACTTGATCCGGCCCGGTCGCGATCGCCTCGAAGCGAAACGCCTGCTCTGCCGGCAATGGCTGGTTGCCGCCGATCAGCGACGATGCGGAAGCATCGCCGGTCGCCGCACCCAGCGCCGCGGTCAGCGATGCCGGTGTGGATGCCGCGGGCGCAGCCGGCAACGCGATCGTCAGGATCTTCTTCTGCGGCGGGAAACAGATCTTCGGATCGACTTCGTGACAGCCCTGGTAACGAAGCTCAATGACCGCGTTCGTCGCATCCGGCGCGGCGGTCAGATGCTGGGTCGCGGTGAAGCCGTGGTGATAAATCTCGACATCGCCGAGAAACTCATCGTGCTTTTTCTTGCCATCGGGCAAATCCAGCGCGCCTAGCGTGGTTGCCGCATCGGCGGCTTTGGTCGAAATCCGGCCGCGATACAGATAATAGTCGTCGGCAATGGTGAACTTGAATTGCACCGTCTGCCGATCCGTTGCGGCGGCTTCGACGCGAAAAGCCTGATCCACGGGCAACAGCTTGTCTTGATCGTCCGCGTGGGCGATGCCGGCGCAGGCGAGCAGGGCGAAAAACAGCGGGATAAATCGTTTCATGCGGCCATTGTCGCAGGTTAAGTGTGCAGGAGACGACCGGTATATTCAGCGCGGACTTGCATCCAGTTCAGTTGCCGCTGCGATCCAGTCCAGGTACGGCGCATGTCCAGAGGCGATATCGACCGCGATTATCTCCGGCAGTTCATACGGATGCAGCGCCAGAATGCGATCGCGCAGCGCGTCGAAACGCTCACGCACCGATTTGATCAGCAGCAGCACCTCACCCTCGTCGTGGATTTCGCCCTCCCAGCGATAGGTCGAGGCAATGCCGGGAATACGGTTCACGCACGCGGCAAGGCGTTCGCCGACCAGCGCCTGCGCGATGCGTGTGGCGCTGGCTTCGTCGGGG
>JAFEEK010000382.1 GCA_018241165.1 Pseudomonadota bacterium | reverse complement strand
TACCGCAAACAGGGCTTAGCGAAGTGTGAACAAGGTCATGTTGCGTCAGAACCTGGATGGGGCTGCTCGTCAAATTGCGCCGAAAAGTGTCACGCCCGAGGCTGCGACCGGGGAAAATGGCTTGTTTCAACGGTTGGCACGCCTTCTGCATCATCCCGTTCACATCGAAGACTGGAGAGCGTCATGCTCGCTACCGCTACCGTTATGACCCTGAATCCTTTGTTCCTGCGCCATGATCTGATGATCGAAATGGGTCGTCTGGAAATGGCCATCGAGGATGTGCGCAATCATGCGCCGGCGAACGATGCAGAGACGATCAGTCCGTTGAAGACCAAGCTGGCGCGCATCAATGAAGCGCTGAGCCGCCTGTCCGCCTGATCCGTATTCCACGATCTCCCTACGCCCCGGGCGGATGCGAGCTGCCTGGGGTTTTTTTTGCCTGTCGTCAACGCACTTTCGTGTGATGGCGCTCCAGCACATAACCCGGCGGCGCAAAACTGTCCGTGCGAGCCACGTTCCAGAACACCTTGAACACGGCATGGTCGGGCAAGCCGCCGATCAGCTCCCCGGGCTTGACGAAGTGATACAACGCCGACAGCGAGCGCACCTCGGTCGATGAAACGCGCCGGATGATGTGCTCGGGCCCGAGTTCGTTCGGATGTCGCAACCCCGACGCCGCGATCAATTCCTTCAACGCCTTGAGCGTGTTGTCGTGGAACATGCGTACGCGCTCGGCCTTGTCCGGCACGTCGAGCTTCTTCCAGCGCGAGGGATCTTGCGTTGCGATGCCGGTCGGGCAACGGTCGGTGTGGCACTGGCGCGACTGGATGCAGCCCAGCGCGAACATGAAACCGCGCGCGGCATTGCACCAGTCCGCACCAAGCGCAAGCGTGCGCGCCAGATCGAAGCCGGTGATGACCTTGCCGCTGGCGCCGATGCGCACCTTGTCGCGCAGGTTGAGTCCGACCAGCGTGTTGTGAACGAGCAGCAGCGCCTCGCGCAACGGCGCGCCGACGTGATCGGTGAATTCCAGCGGCGCCGCGCCGGTGCCGCCTTCGCCACCGTCGACGACGATGAAGTCCGGAAGTATTCCCGACTCGTGCATGGCCTTGGCGATACCAAACCATTCCCACGGATGGCCGAGCGCCAATTTGAAGCCGGTCGGCTTGCCGCCGGATTTCTCGCGCAGGCGCGCGACGAATTGCAGCAGGCCCAGCGGCGTCGAAAACGCGCTGTGCGCGGCCGGCGAGACGCAATCCTCGCCCATCGGCACGCCGCGCGCTTCGGAGATTTCCGCACTCACTTTCGCCGCAGGCAGCACGCCACCGTGGCCGGGCTTGGCACCCTGCGAGAGTTTGATCTCGATCATTTTCACCTGCGCCGATTTCGCGTTCTCCACGAAACGCTCTTCGCTGAAGCTGCCGTCTGGATTGCGGCAGCCGAAGTAGCCGGAGCCGATTTCCCAACAAATGTCGCCGCCCATCTCGCGGTGGTAGCGCGACAGCGAGCCCTCGCCGGTGTCGTGATAGAAACCACCGCGGCGCGCGCCTTCGTTCAACGCTCGAATCGCATTTGCCGACAACGAACCGAAACTCATCGCCGAAATGTTGAACACGCTGGCCGAATACGGTTGTTTGCATTCCGGACCGCCGATCGCGACGCGGAAATCGTGGCCTTCGATCTTCGCGGGCGCGAGCGAGTGGTTGATCCACTCGTATTGCGTGGCGTACAGATCCAGTTCGCTGCCGAATGGGCGCTTGTCTTCGACATTTTTCGCGCGCTGATACACGAGCGAGCGCTCGATGTGCGAAAACGGCACGTGGTCGGTGTCGGACTCGACCACGTATTGGCGCAGCATCGGGCGGAAGAATTCGAAGAACGTGCG
>JAFEEK010000381.1 GCA_018241165.1 Pseudomonadota bacterium | reverse complement strand
TTGATGAGTTGTTTCACAGTTCGTCGGCATTATCCGCCAGCGGGCGGCGATGTGGGCGGAATCGACGCACCTTGCGCGAGCCACGCCGCCAGCGTCGCGCGCTCGTCCGCGGTCATTTGGGTCAGGTTACCCAACGGCATCGCGTTGGTGTCGATCGCCATGAGTTTGATCTTCGCCGCCGCCAGCTTGATTTCGGATGGCGTGTCGAACTTCATGCCGTTCGGCGCGATGGGAAACAATTTGGACGTCGGATGCGCCGAATGGCATTCCACGCAGCGCGTGGCGAAGATGCCCTGCACGGACGCAAACGCGACCGGCGCGGTGGTCGTTGCCGCTTCCGCTGTCGGCGCCGATGGCGCGCGCGCGGCGCTGAACACGATCGCGGCGATGAGCACCGCGCATGCCGCGGCCAGCGCGACGTAGCCGACGCCCTTGTTGCCCTTGTCGCGGCTGTTGAGAAAATGATCCACGCCGATGCCGACGACGAACATCGCCACCAGGATCAGCCAGTTCATGGCGTGGCCCCAGGTCATCGAAAAATGATTGCTGATCATCATGAAGATGACCGGCAGGGTCAGGTAATTGTTGTGCGTCGAACGGCGCTTGGCCTGATAACTCAGGCGCGGATCGGCCTCGCCGCCGGCCGTCGCCGCGGCGTACATCTTGCGCTGGTTCGGCATGATGACCATGGCCACGTTGGCGGCCATGATCGTGCCGAGCATCGCACCGCTCATCGTGAACGCCGCGCGCCCGCTCAGCAGGTGCGTCAACGCATACGCGGCCGCGACATACAGCACGAGTGAAATGCCCAGCGCCAGTTTCGGCGCGCGCTCGCCGAGCCAGCGCCACAGGCTGTCGTACACCAGCCAACCGACGACCAGCGCGCCGAGGCCGATGCCGATGGATTGCGCGACGCTCAGGTTCGCCACGGTCGGGTCGATCATGTACAAATCGGCGCGCCACCAGTACACGACGATCAGCAGCGCAAATCCCGACAGCCACGTCACGTACGCTTCCCACTTGAACCAGTGCAGCGAATTCAGGATCGACGCCGGCGCGACCAGCGATTTTTCGACCTGGTAAAAACCGCCGCCGTGGAACAGCCACGCCTTGCCGACATGCCCCTTGCCGCCCGCGGCTTCGGGCTGCAGCACATTGTCGAGCCAGATGAA
>JAFEEK010000380.1 GCA_018241165.1 Pseudomonadota bacterium | reverse complement strand
GATCGAATCCTGCGTGATCGAGGCGAACTGCGCGGGCGTCAGCGGCGTGTACAGGCGCTCGTGCGGCGCGTAGTATATCTGGTAGCCCGAATCCGGATCCACGCCCAGGGACGGACCGAGGTAGAGCATCTGCGCCTTCGCGGCGACCAGCGCCGGCCATTTCGCCTCGAGGTCGTTCTGCGCGTGGCTGTACATCGCCTCGTAGTTCCACGCCTCGCCGAACGTGCCCTTGATGCCGGCATTGATCGAGAACGTGTTGTTGATGTTGCGGATCATGGCGCGATCCAGGCCGCCATTTTCCTCATAGGTGAAATACTGGCGCTGCCATTGCTCGACCTGGTCGGTCGCGGTGTTGTAGAACGGCGTCGGCGAGGAGTCGCCGTCGACCGGATAGCTGTTCTGCCATTTCAACTGGGTGTTGTAGGTTTCCTGGTGCGAGGTGCTGTATTGCACGTCGGCGAAGAAATCCATGTGGTCGTTGAAATGGTAGGTGGCCGAACCGTAGAAATTCGCCGCTTTACGACCGTTTTGCATGGTGCCGTAACCGACGTCGGAAAGACTGCCGCAATACATGCCGTAATTGCGGCGTTGCAGGTATTGCACCGTACCCTGGTCGAGATAGGCGAGCTTGTCGCAGGTTGCCTTGCCCGGGTCGATGTAGTTTTCATCGGCGTCGAGGATGACGAAGGTCGGCGCGGCGACGCGCGTCGGACTGGTGGCGTAGCGCGGATCGTTGGTGCGCGAGGCCAGATAGTCGCGCTGGTAGGCCCACAGCGGATTCTGGTTGTACAACTCCACGCCAAAGGTCGAATCGAACTTGTCGTTCGACCAGCCGCTGGTCAGGGTGAAGCGTTGCGAGGCTGCGCCGCCGTGCTGGGTATCGCCGACGCGGAAATCGAGCGTGGTGCCGTCGGCCTTCTTCTTCATGATGAAGTTGACGACGCCGGAGATCGCGTCCGAGCCGTAGATCGCCGAGGCGCTGCCGGTGAGGATCTCCACGCGCTCGATCATCGAGGTGGGAATGTTGGTGATGTCGGTGAAGTTGCTCTCGCCGTTGTACGACTGCGGGTAGTCGGCGATGCGGCGGCCGTTGATCAGCACCAGCGTATGGTTGGGGCCGAGGCCGCGCAGATCGACCGCCTGCGCGCCGTTGGAGAAGCCGTCGGTGACCTGGTTGTTGTCGATGTTGCCCAGGTTCTGGCTCAACGAGGTCATGATGTCCGCCGCCGTGGCGAAGCCGCGTTCGCGGATGTCCTTGTCGGAGATGATCGTGATGGGCGACGGGCCTTCGATCTGCGCGCGCGGAATGCGTGAGCCGGTCACCTCGATGGTTTCGAGTTTTTGCGTGGATGTACTCGTCGTCGCAGTGTTGTCCTGCGCGATGGCAGGTGTGGCCGCGCATGCAAATGCGGCAAAAACAGCCATGGCCAACAAATCGTGCTTCATGATGGTCCCCCTCGCATGTGAACTGAATCCGCCGCAGTCGATGGCGGTTCCCCGAACCCCGCCATCGTGGCGGGTTCTCGAACAGCCGTCAATTTCGGAAAACTTATACGGCTGCCGGGGCCGCCGTGGCAAGGCCGGAAGTCATGATCCGGCCATGTCGCGTCCCGGGTTCAAGGGTCGCTGCGCAACAGCGATCCGAAGGTCAGGTACAGCGCGTTGTGTCCGCCTTGCGCGTAGCCGTAGCCGAGGAAAATCGGGCCGAGGAAGGTGTCCACGCCCAGGAACACGCTGCCCGCGCCGATCCAGTCGCGACCGATCTGGCGGCGCGATTCCCAGAAACCGCCGGCTTCCACGCTTCCGCCCAGGTACACCGGCACGCTGAACAGGTGCTGCGCGTCGGTCAGGCGGCGGTAGTACACGCCGCGCAACAACGCGGTCTGGGTGGCGAACAACTGGTTTTCGGTGTAGCCGGAAAGATTGGTCAGGCCGCCGAGCGGACTGTACGCGGCGATCTGCACGTCGCGGCCGCCGCCGCTGGAACTGCTCAGGTTCGCGCCGAGCAGGTAGGTGTTCGCACCGGTCGTCAATGCGGTGTCCCAGCGCAGGCGCGTGATCTGCGCAGAAGAAGTCGAACCCAGTGCCGCGAGCAGGTATTCCTGCGAAACATCCAGGCGCGTGCCGTGGGTCGGAAAGCCCGAACTGTCCAGATTGTCGAACAGCGCGCGCGCGACGATGCCGCCGAAAGATGAAGAAATATTCGGAAAGTCCGGCGTGCCGATGCGCAGTCGCGCCGCGTCGCGCCCGTATTCCAGCGCTCCGGAAAATTGCCAGCTTTCGTCCGGCGTGAAGCCGAATTCCAGCGCGCCGACGCCGCGCGTATGGCGACATTCG
>JAFEEK010000037.1 GCA_018241165.1 Pseudomonadota bacterium | reverse complement strand
GGGAGCAGCGAATCGTTGTTGCCTATGTGAATATCCACTGTGATCTTGCGCGGCAGGTTCGTCAGCAGTTGCTGGCACTGCGCGTTCGTGAGCCCATTGCAAGCAAGCGCCGCGAGGACGCCGGCACTCACGCCGTATGCGGCCATCGTGGAAGCGTTGAATGCGGCGCTGTAGGTGTTTATGGCCAGATCGTGCATGACATGGCCGCCGGCGGAAAATCCCCAGCCATAGATGCGCGTGCGTTCGATGTTGTAGGCGCTTTCAACGTCAGCGAGCACGGCCGCGAATTCATCGTAATCGGTTGGCGCGTTGGACGGCGGCAACAGCCACGTTACGCCAGGTTGACCGCCAACACTCACCTGCTCGTTGGCGATCGGTGCGGCGACGATAAAGCCGTTCGCGCTGGCGACGTTCGCCCAGTTGTCGCGCGTGGTTTGCGCGTAGGTGTCCGGGTAAGGCGAAACGCCGTGCAGTGCCAGCAGGAATGGCCACGAACGGTTCGGCGTGTAGTTGGCCGGTACGTACAGGTAATAAGGCTGCGTGCCGTTGCCTAGGTTTGCGATGTGCAGGGTGCGGGTGACGCTGCCGACTGCCCCGCCACTACCATTGGATGGGCTATGCGGCACCGCGATCTCGCCGGATTCGAAACCGGACACGAAAATCGCATCCGGGTGCGCGCAGACCCAGGCCGGCAAGGTCACGCTTTGCGCGGCCACGACAAGTCCCGGCACGGCCATTGCGGCGAACAGGCTTCTGCGGATCATCGCCTTCATCGGCGCAGTCTATCCGGCGGGCGCGCAAGGATTCGTGAAACCGCTGGCAATTGCCTTGCACCGGCAGGCGTCGGCATAATCGGGCGGACGCGGTGCGGCCGCCGCACGGACTTGGCACGCTATGGCTTCGGGCAAAGACTTTTTCGTCGAAGTGGCCGCCGGCAGTACGTTGTTCAAGCAGGGCGACGCTGGCGGTGCGCTGTACATCATCGAGTCGGGGCAGATCGACCTGTTCCCGGCGGGTGCCGGCGAAGCATTGATTTCGCTTGGCCCAGGCGATTGCTGCGGCGAGGCGGCGTTGCTGGACAAGCAGCCGCACACGGCGACGGCAGTGGCGAAATCGCGCACGCGCCTGTTGCGCATCGAGCGCGCGGCGTTACCCGAGGTTTTGCGGATCAATGCCGATGTCGCCACGGCGCTGTTGGGCAAGTTCGCCGCGCGCATCGCCCATCTGGAATCGAGCCTGGTGGATGCGGCACACGTGCAGGCGCCTGCGCCGCCGCCGTCCAAACCCGTCGCGCCCGTGGCGCCCAAGCCGGTGGAAGCGTCGGCGCCTGCGCCACCACCGCCGCCAGCACCTCCCAAGCCGGTCGCGGCGCCTGTTCCTGCTCCGCCGCCACCACCACCGCCACCCAAGCCAGCGGCGCCCGTCGCATTGGCCTTGCGCGTGACGGCGGCGAATCAGGTCGTGGCATTGGACGCGACGCGCACGCAATTCCTGATTGGCCGGCCGGATCCGGCGACCGGCACGACTCCCGAAATCGATCTGGGCCCGTTCGACGTGCAGCGCACGCTCAGCCGTCGACATGCCATGCTGTTGCGCGACGGCGCGCAATATTCGATACGCGAGGATGCGGCCACGACCAATGGCACCTACCTGAACGGCGAACGCCTGCAGACCGGGATCGCCAGGCCGGTGAAGACGGGCGACAAATTGCGCTTCGGTTCGATCGAAGTCGAACTGATCGGCGCCTGACGAGGAAATCCGCATGGGTACGAACGAAAACGAGTGGCAGGGAGCGTTGTCGGCGATCGACCTGTCGGCGATCGAGGCGCTGAAGAAGCTCAAGCAGGAACACGACCAGATTTCCGAACGCCTGAAATCGATGGAGGCGATGAAATCCAATTTCGCCGACGCGGTGTATGTACGCGTGCGTGCCGATTACGAAAAACGCATCGCCGCGCTGGACGCCGAAGCCGCGCCGCTCAAGCAGGCTGCGCGCGAGCAATACGCGCGCCTGCGCGCCCTGCTCGGGCGTTTCGAGGCGGATCACGAGGCGATCAAGCTCGATCAGCAGGAACTCGAATTGCGCCACCAGCTCGGCGAATTCGACGACAAGGAATTCGGCAAGCGCATGAAGGCGATCGAGACCACGGTCGCCGAGCGCGGCCAGGCGCGCGCGCGCGGGCAAGAGTTGAAGGCGCGCTTCCTCGAAGCATTCCACAGCGAAAGCGAACTGGAACAAGCCGACGCCGGCGGCACGAACCGGTTCTCGGTGGCGGATCTGGCTGCTGCGCAGATGCGCACGCAGGAAGTCGCCAGCGTGGTCGGCGGCGACGCGCCGCCGAACAAGACCCAGACCATGTCGGCAATCAATATCCCCGAGCCGGAACGCGCGCCGGCTGCACCAGCCACGCCGCCGGCTGCTGCCGGTGGTGCGACGCAAATCTTCCGCGCCGCGCGCCTGGTGCCGCAGAATCCCGAGGCCGGCAAGCAGACCTACACGCTCACGCTCAAACCCATCGACATCGGTGCCGACGCCGCCAACGACGTGCGCATCGGCGGCCCCGGGGTCGATCCCAAGCACGCCAAGATCGTGGTCAGCATGGGCGGATTCACCATTGTCGATTTGGGCAGCAAGCACGGCACGCGCGTGAATGCGGAAAAAGTGCGCGAACGCCCGCTGGCGAACGAGGACGTGATCCAGATCGGCGCGGCGCGGTTCGTG
This sequence comes from Pseudomonadota bacterium, assembly GCA_018241165.1. GTDB lineage: Bacteria > Pseudomonadota > Gammaproteobacteria > Xanthomonadales > Rhodanobacteraceae > Rudaea. Next base: position 521 of record JAFEEK010000037.1, on the reverse strand, counting down.
TTTCGAGAGGGCTAGTTCGCGGTGGCCATCCAGATCACCCAGGAACAGCAAGACGGCGTGCGCATCCTCGCGCTGTCCGGCCGCCTCGATACCGAGACTGCGGCTGACGTCGAGTTGACCTTGCAGGATTTGCTGGCTGCCGGTGAAAACCGTTTCCTGTTCGACCTTTCCGGCATCGGCTATGTCAGCAGCGCGGGCTTGCGCGTCCTGCTCGGACTGGCCAAGAAGCTCGATGGCGGCAAGGGTGAGCTGAAACTGTGCGGTATGAACGCTTCGGTGCGCCAGGTGTTCGACATGACCGGCTTCAGCAAGCTGTTCGCGATCTTCCCGAACCGCGACGCCGCGCTCGGGCAGGCGACGAAGCCAAGACCGGAGGCCGAACTCGCGCAACATGCCGCGCGCCTGCTTGGCGCCGGATCGCTGGCCTCGCCGCCGCATGCGCTGGCCGAAGCGCTGGCACGCGCGGCCGTATCGGTACTCGGGCTCAAGCCGATGACCGCGGCACCGTATGTCAGTTCGGC
>JAFEEK010000379.1 GCA_018241165.1 Pseudomonadota bacterium | reverse complement strand
GCGGCGCTCTCGAACGGCCGTTCGGAAAATCGTCTGGAAGAATGGACGTCTGGATGTCCATCACCATCGACGAATCGCCTGGAAACCGCATGCCAGTGCGATTTCCAGGCCTGGGTGCGCTACTCGAACGGATCGCGCAGGCTGATGGTGTCGTCGCGGTCGGCGCCGGTGGCGACCAATGCGATGTGCGTGCCGGCGAGTTCCTCGACCGCGCGCAGGTAGGCGCGCGCGGCCGGCGGCAATTTGTCCCATTCGCGGATGCCGCAAGTGGACTCATCCCAGCCGGGGAACTCCAGGTACACCGGCTTGCATTCATCCCAGCCGGCCGCGTCGAGCGGCGCCAGTTCGCGGCGTTTGCCGCGATATTCGTAGGCGATGCAGACCTTGATCGACGGCAGGCCATCAAGCACGTCGAGCTTGGTGATGGCCAGGCCATTGATGCCACTGATCTGCACCGCGCGCTTGAGCGCGACCAGGTCGATCCAGCCGCAGCGGCGCGGGCGTCCGGTGGTGGCGCCGAATTCGTTGCCGCGCTTGCGCAGCGCTTCACCGGTGGCATCGTTCAATTCGGTCGGGAACGGTCCGCCGCCGACGCGCGTCGCATAGGCCTTGCAGATGCCGAGCACATAGTCGATGTCGCTGGCGCCCACGCCGGTGCCGGCATAGGCGCCACCGACCGTGGTGTTGGACGACGTGACGTACGGATAGGTGCCGTGGTCGATGTCGAGCAGGGATCCTTGCGCGCCCTCGTACAGGATGTTCGCGCCATCGCGGCGCAGATCGTGCAGCGTGGTGGCGACGTCGTCGATCATGGGCTTGACGTAGTCGCCAAACTCGAGCGCCTCGTCGAGCACTTTCTTGTAATCGACCTCATCGGCCTTGAGCCAGTTCTTGAGCACGAAGTTGTGGTAGTCGAGCACGCCGCGCAGCTTGTCCGGCAACTCGTGCGGATACATCAAATCGGCCACGCGGATGCCGCGGCGGGCGACCTTGTCCTCGTAGGCCGGGCCGATGCCGCGGCCGGTCGTGCCGATCGCGTTCTTGCCGCTGGCCTTTTCGCGCGCCTGATCCAGCGCAATGTGATACGGCATGATCAACGGCGTGGCCGGGCTGATCTTCAGGCGCGAGCGCACGTCGACGCCCTGCCCTTCCAGTTCGGCGATTTCCTGCCGCAACGCAGCCGGCGACAACACCACGCCATTGCCGATCAGGCACTGCACGCCATCGCGCAGGATGCCCGATGGAATCAGGTGCAGGACGGTTTTCTTGCCCTTGATGACGAGCGTATGCCCGGCGTTGTGGCCGCCCTGGAAGCGCGCCACCGCGCCAACGCGCTCGGTGAGCAGGTCGACGATCTTGCCTTTTCCCTCGTCGCCCCATTGTGCGCCGAGGATGACTACTGACTTGCCCATGATTCGTCCGTGCAGAGATTGAAGTTATTCGTGCGCGCCGCCGTACTTTTTCTCGCCCGCAGTCACGCGCAGCTTCAGGCGATTCTGCGCAGTCGGCAAGGGGCAAGTCGCGTACGGCGAGAACGCGCAAGGCGGATTGTAAGCCTTGTTGAAATCGATGACGATCTTGCCGTCCCTGGCCGGCTCGGTGTAGACGAAGCGCGCCGCGCCATAGGTTTCGTG
>JAFEEK010000378.1 GCA_018241165.1 Pseudomonadota bacterium | reverse complement strand
GTGCGCCACGAAGTCGTGCACAACCGTTTCGTGGTCGATGGTCTGCGCGAGCGCGGCGCGGTGTTTGTCGATGAACTCGATGAAGTTCCGGATGGCGCGACCGTGATTTTCAGCGCGCATGGCGTCTCGCAGGCGGTGCGTGCGCAAGCAGCGGCGCGCCACCTGCGCGTGTTCGACGCGACCTGTCCGCTGGTGACCAAGGTGCACATGGAAGTCGCACGCCACGCCAAGGCGGGCAGGGATGTCGTGCTTATCGGACACGCCGGTCATCCGGAGGTCGAAGGCACGCTCGGCCAATGGAACCGCACGCAGACCGATGGCGAGATCTACCTGGTCGAAACGCCGGGCGACGCGGCGAAGCTGCAACCCAAGCATCCGCACGACATCGCCTATTCGACGCAGACGACGCTATCGATCGACGACGCCAAGGCCGTGATCGCATCCCTGCGTGCGAGGTTTCCGCACATCCAGGGGCCGCGCCACGACGATATCTGCTACGCCACGCAAAACCGCCAGAATGCCGTGCGTGAACTCGCCAGCCAATGCGACCTCGTCCTTGTCGTCGGCTCGCCGAACAGCTCCAACTCCAACCGCCTGCGCGAACTGGCGCAGAACCAGGGCGTTGAAGCGCACCTGATCGACGGCGCCCAGGACATCCGCCGTGAATGGCTTGCCGGCAAATCCCGTATCGGCGTGACCGCCGGCGCGTCCGCGCCGGAAAGCCTGGTGCAGGGCGTCGTCGCGCGCCTGCGCGAGTGGGGCGCGGGCAGTGTGGATTCATTGCCGGGCGATCCGGAGAATATGACGTTCGCGCTGCCGAGAGAATTGCGAGGGTGAGCGGCTGAATCCTTGGCACTGAATCTTTAGTGCTTGACGTGATGGGATAGTTGCGCCATGGTCATGGCATGACGACAACGGGTTATTTCCGCAATGATGTGCTGACCAAACGGCCATATCTTTCGGAATCCATGTGTCGGACCGTCATCGCCAACGCAGTGCGCAAGGTCGTCCAGCCGGATGGGCGCATCCGGTACTGGGCATTCGATGTCACGCTTCACAAATGGCTACGGGTGGTCACTCTGAACGATGGCGTCACCATTCACAATGCTTTTCCTGATCGGAATTTCACGCCATGAAACTGAGTTACGACAAGGAAACCGATTCGCTGTACATCCACCTTTCCGAGCGAACTGGCGCGGATGCGCAGGAAGTGGCGGATGGCGTAGTGCTTGATTTCGCCGCCGACGG
>JAFEEK010000377.1 GCA_018241165.1 Pseudomonadota bacterium | reverse complement strand
CGAATGCCTCGACGTGACGCTCGGCCTCGGCCATGTCGCGGCCCCAGGTGTAGAGACCGTGGCCTTCGATCAGATAGCCATATAGCGGTCTATCCGATTTCAGCCACGCATCGACTTTTTGCACCAGTTCCGGCATGTGTTGCGTATTCGCAAAAACGGGCAGGTCGATTGCCTGTTCATGCGAAGTGTGGCCGGCGATGGCCTTTTGCAACTCGTAACCGTCGAAACGCACCACGCCGGCTTTCGCGTACAGGCGCGAGGCCACGGTCTGCGTGCGCGAATGCGTGTGCAGCACGGCGTTCGCATCGGCAAAGCGGGCGTAAATCTGTGTGTGCAGCGCGGTTTCCGCGGATGGCCGCGCCGAGGTGCCGACCGGATTGCCGTGCAGGTCCACGACCATCACGTCGTCTGCGCTGAGCGCGCCCTTGTCGCGTCCGGACACAGTGACGGCGATGAGCGCCGCATCCAGCCGCATCGAAAAATTGCTGCTGGTGGCCGGCGTCAATCCCTGCGCTCCAAGCTTGCGTCCGGCGGCCGCAATGGCGTTCGCGCAGACGGCGAGGCGGGCAAGGTCCGGTTGGATCATGTCAGTTGCAGTCATGCCGCCATCTTACCGGATGCGGCGCGCGTGCGGCGACGCGTCGTCTCGCCATATGAGACGCAAGCCTGTCACAATGACGCCAGGCAGAAGTTGCGGGGTAGACATGCCAATCCAGACCAACGATTTGCTGCTGTGGTGCGTCATCGCACTGGCCGGGATCATTCTCGGCGTTGCGGCGATGTGGCTGCCTTTGCGGCGCGCGCGACGCGACAACGAGGCCGCGAAACAGGAACTCGATGCGCAACGCGAAAGCGTGTTGGCGCTGTCGCGCGACAAGGCCGCTCAGGCCGGGCGGCTAGAGCGTGTGCCCTTGCTCGAACGCGAACTGGATCAGGCGCGCAGCGAGGCGCAGCGTCTGACCGAGGCGCGCCAGCGCGCCGAGCAGTCGCTCACTGAGAAATCGACGCGCTTGCAGGAACAAACACTGGCGGCAGCCGAACGCGAGCGAGCGCTCACCGAAAAATTCGATCTGCTGTCGCGTCAGTTGCTCGACCAGCAGAGCCAGAAACTGGCCGAACAGAATCAGGCCAATCTCGGCGTCCTGCTCAATCCGCTGCGTGAGCAACTCGGCGAATTCCGCAAGCGCGTGGACGAGGTCTACGACAAGGAGAACAAGGATCGCAGCGCGCTGCAATCCGAAATCGCCACCTTGAAGAGTCTCAACCAGCGCATCAGCGAAGACGCGGTCAACCTCACGCGCGCGCTCAAGGGCGACGCGCAGGCGCAGGGCGCCTGGGGCGAGATGATCCTGGAACGCGTGCTCGAAGCTTCGGGTTTGCAAAAGGGGCGCGGATACGATGCCCAGGTGACGCTGGCCGACGAGGCCGGCGGGCGGCCGCGCCCGGACGTCATCGTGCACCTGCCGGAAGGCCGCGACATCATCGTCGATGCCAAGGTGTCGCTGACCGCCTACGAGCGCTACTGCCGCGCGGCGGATGGCTCCGAGCGCGACATGCAGTTGTCCGCGCACCTGACCTCGCTGCGCAAGCATGTGCGCGAACTGGCCGACAAGCGTTACGCCGATCTGCCGGGAGTGAACTCGCTGGAATTCGTGTTGATGTTCGTGCCGGTCGAGGCGGCCTACATCGAGGCCGTGCACAACGACGATTCATTGCATGCGTTCGCACTGGAACGGCAAGTCGTGATCGTGACCACGTCCACGTT
>JAFEEK010000376.1 GCA_018241165.1 Pseudomonadota bacterium | reverse complement strand
GCGTTCGATGCCGCCGGCCTTGGCGTGCGCGGCAAGCTGCCGCGCATCGCGATCATGCACACCTGGCTGAGCACGCAGACCGAGGGCTGGTGGCGCATGGCGCTGGACAAGCTCGGCATCAAATACGACTACATCAGCACGCAGACGGTGGCGCGCGAGAAAAACCTGCGCGGCAAATACGACGCGATCCTGTTCGGGCCGATCGGCGAGCGCGTCGGCACGCAGGCCATCGTCGACGGCATGCCGATGTACGGCAATCCGCTACCGTGGGAAAAAACCGCACTGACGCCGAACCTGGGCCGCATCGATTCCACGCCCGACATCCGCCCGGGCCTGGGCCAGGAAGGACTCGCCAACCTCAAGCGCTTCGTCGCCGATGGCGGCATGCTCATCACCAGCGAAGACACGGCGAAATTCGCGATCGATACGGGACTGGCGCCCGGCGTATCGGTGACTCCGCACGGCAACGTGCGCGTGGTCGGCAGCGTGTTGCGTGCCGAACTGGTCGCCAAGGACAACCCCATCGCCCGCGGTTACGACGCTACCTTCGCGATGTACAGCGAAAGCGGTTTGTCGTTCTCCGTCAGCAACCTCGTCGGCGGCGATCGCGGCCTGCCGCGCGCCGACAAGTTCCAGCGCCCGACCGGACGCGGCGGCCCGCACGATGCGGATATTCCCGAAGGCCGCGCGTACGCCGTTCCGCCGGAATTGCCCGAGGCCAAACCCTGGCAGGCGCTGCCGCTGAATGCCGAGCAGGAACGCAACAACCCGTTCGTGATTCCGGCGGCGGCCCGGCCCGAGGTAATCGTGCGCTGGGCCGATGCCAAGGACTTGCTGATCTCGGGTTTGCTCGATCATGGCGAGGCGATGGCCGGCCGCGCGGCGGTCGTGCAGGCGCACTATGGCAAGGGCACGGTGTTGCTGTTCGCCAGCAATCCGCTGTGGCGCGGCGAGACGATCGGCAGCTATGCGCTGGTATTGAATGCGCTGACCTCGACCGCGAAATAGGCTGCCGCACGTTGTTTGTGCATGCGTCGAT
>JAFEEK010000375.1 GCA_018241165.1 Pseudomonadota bacterium | reverse complement strand
GATCAAAGTACCGATTCGCTTGAATTCGATGCCGTTGTCCCAGTTCATCCAGATCAGAAAGGCCTTGCCGACCAGGTTCTTTTCCGGAACGAAGCCCCAGTAACGGCCATCCTCGCTGTTGTCGCGATTATCCCCCATTGCGAAATAGTGTCCAGCGGGCACCACCCAGGTGCCTTCGCGGCCCGGCGGCAGGAAACCGGATTCCAGGATCTGATGGTGCACGCTGCCCAGGGTTTCCTCATGGATTTCCGCGCCGGCCATGCGCCGGCCTTCTTCGCCGGATCCCACGAATGGCCCGACGTCGGTCTGCGCCATCTCCTGCCCGTTCACGTACAGGGTCTTGTTGCGATACGTGATGGTATCGCCGGGAAGCCCGATCACGCGCTTGATGTAGTCGAGCCGCGGCACCGGGCTGATCGGGAATTCGCAAGGCTTGCCGCTGCGTACGGGCTTGCCGTCGACGCTGCAGGAAAATCCCGGGTACTTGAACACGAATACGTCGCCGCGATGCGGCTCGCCGATGTCGACGATTCGCGTGCCCAACACCGGCAGGCGCAGGCCGTAGGCGAACTTGTTGACCAGGATGAAATCGCCGACCAGCAAGGTCGGCATCATCGAACCGGACGGGATCTTGAACGGCTCGGCGATGAACGAACGGAACAGCAGCACGATCAGGATGACCGGAAAGAACGAGCGCGCATATTCGACCAGCACCGGTTCGCGCAATGCTTCGGCAGCGCGTTGCTCGCGTTCGGACTTGTTGCCGGCGGCAGCCGCGAGCGCCTGCGCGCGTGCGGCGCGTCCGCGTGCGAAGAGCAATCGGTCAATCAGCCAGATCACGCCGGTGACGGCGGTCAACACGACCAGCAACAGGGCGAAATCGAATTCCATCGTGATTCCTTGCGAAAGCCTTACCTTGGGACCCGCCATTCCCGCGTGCTTCTAGCGGGAATCCAGTGCCTTTCGCTTTGCCTGCACGGGTTTCGAGAGCAAAGTCGCTGGATTCCCGCTTTCGCGGGAATGACGAGCAAAAAATTACTTGTCCATCTGCAACACGGCCAGGAAGGCTTCCTGCGGAATGTCGACGTTGCCGACCTGCTTCATCCGCTTCTTGCCTTCCTTCTGCTTTTCGAGCAGCTTGCGCTTGCGCGTGGCGTCGCCACCATAACACTTGGCCAGCACGTTCTTGCGCAACGCCTTGACGCTGGAGCGCGCGATGATCTGCGCGCCGATCGCGGCCTGGATCGCCACGTCGAACTGCTGGCGCGGGATCAATTCCTTCATCTTTTCGACCAGTTCGCGTCCGCGTCGATCGGCGCTGGAACGATGCAGGATCAGGCTCAGCGCATCCACGCGATCGCCATTGACCAGGACATCCACGCGCACCAGCGGCGCCGCCTGAAAGCGTTCCAGATGGTATTCCATCGAGGCGTAGCCGCGCGACACCGATTTGAGCTTGTCGAAAAAGTCGAGCACGACTTCGGCCAATGGCAGCTCGTAACTGATCTGTACCTGGCTCGCCATGTAGTGGATCGAGCGCTGCACGCCACGCTTTTCCTCGCACAGCTTGATGATGTTGCCGATGTATTCCGGCGGCGTGAGGATGTTGGCAACGATGATCGGCTCG
>JAFEEK010000374.1 GCA_018241165.1 Pseudomonadota bacterium | reverse complement strand
CAATCGCAGTGGCAGCGGCGTGATCAGTCCGCTGGACCGCTGACGCTACTTCAAATGCGCCTCGAACAACTTGTAGATGCGCTTGTATTCATCCAGCCACGAATCCGCATTCGTGAACCCGTGCCGGTCGAGCGGATACAGCGAGATGCTGAAATTGTCCTTGTGCAGCTCGATCAGGCGCTCGTACAAGCGCGCGGAATCCTGGAACATCACGTTGTTGTCCATCACGCCGTGGCAGATCAGCAGCGGATCGCGCAGGTTCGATGCGAACTCGATCGGCGATGAACGCCGGTACGCCATCGGATCGTCCTGCGGCCGATTGAGGATGTCCGAGGTGTAGCCGTCGTCGTACAGCATCCAGTCGCTGACCGGGCGCAGCGCCGCGCCGGCGGCGAATTCGCCGGGCGCGCGAAACAGCGCCATCAGGGTCATGAAGCCGCCGTAGGATCCGCCATAAACGCCGACGCGTTTCGGATCGGCGTTCCAGTTCTTCACCATCCATGCCTTGCCGTCGAGCAGGTCTTCGAGTTCCGGATGGCCCATGTCGCGGTAGATCGCGGTGCGCCAGTCGCGGCCGTAGCCTTCGGACGCGCGGTAATCCATGTCGATGACGATGTAGCCGCGTTGCAGCAGCAGGTTCGCGAACATCTGCTCGCGGAAGTAGTACGACCAGTTCGCGTTGACGTCCTGCAGGTAGCCGGCGCCGTGCACGAAGATCACGGCCGGATGCGCCCTGGATTTGTCATAGTCGGCGGGCGCATAAAACTTCGCCCAGATCGAGCCCTTGAAGTGCGTCGATGGCACCTGCACGAACTGCGGCGCCACCCAATTCAGCGCCCTGTAGGCCGCAGTGCGCGTGTCGGTCAGTTCGTGCGGCGCGCCGCTGCCGTCCGCGTTCACGACGGCCAGCTGCGGCGGGATGTACGACGTGGAATGCGCGATCAGCAGTTTGCTGCCGTCGTGCGACAACGAGAAACTGTCCATGCCCTGATAGCGGGTCACGCGTTGCAGTTCACCGCCGTCGACACCGACGCGATAGACGTCGTAGGCCCAGGGTTTTTCCGCGTTCGCGCGCACATAAAACCAGCGACCGTCGTTCGACAGCAGCGGCCGCGACGTTTCGAAGTCGCCATGCGTGAGCTGCCTGGCCTTGCCGTCCAGCGCCTTGGCATACAAATGCGCAAATCCGGATTCCTCGGATACGTACCACAGCGTGCGGTTGTCGTTTTCCCAGCCGAATTCGTTGAAGTTCCAGTTGATCCATGCGGCGTCATGCAACCGATGCTGCAACGCGAGTTGCGGATGCGCCGGATCGAGCGTCGCGATCCAGCGATCCTTGTTGTCGATCGCGCGCAGTTGCACGGCCGCGTGCGCGCCATCGCGCGTGAACGCGATGCCGGCGATTTGCAGGTCGCGCGCCTTCGCCTCGGCCTTGTCCGAATTTCCACTTTTGGCTCTTTGCACATCGGGCGCCTTGAGCAACCCGGCCTTCTCGTTCTCGGCGCGAATCGCGGCGAGCGGCTCGTCATGGATGCCGGGCAGGTTGCCGACATCGATCTTCGTCTGCGTGTGCTTGACCAGATCGAAAAGCCACAGCGTCTGCGGTGCGGGCGCATTGCGGCCGACGTCGCGGCGCAGCGATTCGAATTCCGGATAGCCGGTGTCGGTGACGTAGCGGATCAGCTTGGGCTGTTCGCCGCGGTCGTAACCCTTTTCGACCGTGACCGCAAGCAACCAGCGCGCGT
>JAFEEK010000373.1 GCA_018241165.1 Pseudomonadota bacterium | reverse complement strand
GTCGGAACCCAGTATGCCCGCCAGCATCGACTCGATCTTGGTGCGCGCCGCTTCGCCGTCTGCCGAATCGTTGAACTGCACGCCGATGCCGGCGGCGCGGTTGCCCTGCGAGCCGGCAGGCGTGATCCACACGATCTTGCCGGGAACCGGCAGGCGGTCCTTTTCGTCCATCAGGGTGAGCAGGATGAAGACTTCGTCGCCGAGGTTGTAGCGCTTGGCCGTCGGCACGAACAGGCCGCCGCCGCGCACGAACGGCATGTAGGCGTTGTACAGCGCGGTCTTGTCCTTGATCGTGAGCGGCAGGATGCCCTGGCGCGGCATGGCGAGATTGGGTGCGGCCATTGCGATTGCTCCTCGTTAGGCGGCCAGAGCCGCCAGCGCGTCCAGAATCACCAGTTCCGTCCGCAGCGGCCCGCGCAATTGTTCTCGGGCGCGGTTGATGCGGTCGAATCCGGCCGCTAGCTTGGGCAATTCGACGGGCGCGGTCAAGGCGCGCGCGCGGTCCTGCAGATGCCGGGCGGCGAACCACAGTCGCCGCTCCGGATCGGACTTGCTCCAGCGATTGGCGATCTGCGCCGGCGACGCCCGGCCGCCGCGCAAGGCCTGCATGTCGGCATCGACTTCGGCGCGCAGTTCCAGCCCGCCGGACTTGGCCAGTTCCAGCGCCAGCCCCGGATTGCCGCTGGCCGCATCCAATGCCGCGCCGGCCACCTTGGCGCTCACGCCCTGCCCGGTCAGCCACGCCTGCGCCTGCTCGCGCGTCGGCAAATGGAATTCGACACGCTGGCAACGGCTGCGGATCGTGGCCGACAATCGTGCCGGTCTGGACGAAACCAGAACCAGATGCCGGTGCTCGCCGGGTTCCTCCAGCGTTTTCAGCAAGGCATTCGACGCGGCGACGTTCAATTCATCGGCCGGATCGATCAGCGCAACTTGCGCGCGGCCAAGCTGCGGCGGCAGCACCAGCCACGCCGACAGGTCGCGAATCTGGTCGACGGTCAGTTCCGTGTACATCTTCTTCGGACTCGACTTTTCGTTCAGCGCGTGGCCGACAAAGCGCGCATCCGGATGGCCGGGATGTCCGTGCGGCTGCGACAGCATGCCGTCGGGCCGCGTTTCCTCGGGATCGCGCTGGAAACGCTGCGCGTACAAATGGCACGCATGGCAGGTACCGCACGGCGCGTCGTCCCTTTCGCACAGGATCATCGCCGCCAGACGCTCCGCAAACTCGCGTTGGCCAAGTCCCGCCGCGCCACACAGCAGCAGCGCATGCGGCAGTCGATCCTGAGCGCGGCGCGCCAGCAGGCGCTGCCAGTTGTCGGCATGCCACGGCGCGAGCGTCATGCGCGCACTCCGTTCGCGTCGAGGAAAACGCCAACGGCGATGCGCACGTCGGCCAGCACGCCGGCCAGCGGCTGGCTCGCGTCGATGACGCGAAATCGCGCCGGCTCCGCGGCGGCACGCATGCGATACGCGGCGCGCACGCGTTCGAAAAAGTCCGCATTTTCCATTTCGATGCGATCCGCGGAGCCGCGTCCATTCGCGCGCTTCAATCCTTCGGCGACCGGAAGATCGAGCAACAAGGTCAGGTCGGGAACGCAGCCATCCGCCGCCCAGCGTTCCAGTTCCGCAATACGCGCCTGCGGCTGGCCGCGACCGCCGCCCTGATACGCGTAACTCGCATCGGTGAAGCGGTCGGACAACACCCATTGGCCCGCCGCGAGCGCGGGCCGCACCAGTTCGCGCACGAGCTGCGCGCGCGAGGCGAACATCAGCAGCAATTCGGCTTCGGCGCACAAGCCGTGATGCGCCGTGTCGAGCAGCACGCGACGAATTTCTTCGCCCGCCTTGGTGCCGCCGGGTTCGCGCACGACCAGCGCGTTCAACCC
>JAFEEK010000372.1 GCA_018241165.1 Pseudomonadota bacterium | reverse complement strand
TGCCTGATGGAAGGCATCTCGCACGAAGTCGCATCGCTTGCCGGCACGCTCAAACTCGGGAAACTCATTGCGATTTACGACGACAACGGCATCTCCATCGACGGCGAAGTGCACGGTTGGTTCACCGACGACACCGCCAGGCGTTTCGAGGCCTATGGCTGGGAAGTGCTGCGTGGCGTCGACGGACACAATGCGGAAGCGATCAAGGCGGCCCTGGTGTCGGCCGCGATCGATCCGGACAAACCGACCCTGATCTGCTGCAAGACCATCATCGGCTTCGGTGCGCCGAACAAGCAGGGCAAGGAATCCAGCCACGGCGCGGCCCTGGGCAAGGACGAAGTCGCCGCGGCGCGTGCGCAGCTCGGCTGGAAGCATCCGCCATTCGAGATTCCCGCCGACATCTACGCAGGCTGGAATGCGAAGAAAAAGGGCGCGGCGCGTGAAGCCGAATGGAACGCATTGTTCGCAAAGTATAAAAATGCGCATCCGGAACTCGCGACAGAGTTCTCGCGGCGTATCGCGGGTGACCTGCCGGCCGACTTCGATGCCAAGGCGAATGCCTACATCGCCAAACTCCAGGCCGACGGCCCCGTCGTCGCTTCGCGCAAGGCCTCGCAGATGGCGCTGGATGCCTACGGTCCATTGCTGCCGGAGCTGATCGGCGGTTCGGCGGACCTGGCCGGCTCCAACCTGACGATCTGGAAAGGTTCCAAGGATGTGAACTCGTCCGACGCGGCCGCGAACTACGTCTACTACGGCGTGCGCGAATTCGGCATGACCGCGATCAGCAATGGGCTGGCGCTGCATGGCGGCTTCGTTCCGTACGATGCCACGTTCCTCGTGTTCTCCGACTACGCGCGCAATGCGGTGCGCATGTCGGCGCTGATACCGGCGCACGCGATCCATGTCTACACCCACGATTCCATCGGCCTGGGCGAAGACGGCCCCACGCACCAGCCGATCGAGCACATGGCGAGCTTGCGCCTGATTCCCAGGAACAGCCTCTGGCGACCCTGCGATGCGGTGGAAAGTGCGGTCGCATGGAAAGCCGCGATCGAACGCCGCGAAGGTCCGTCGTGCCTGGTGTTCTCACGCCAGAATCTGGCGCACCAGGCGCGCACGCCGGAGCAGATCGCCGCGATTGAATTCGGCGGCTACGTGCTGCGCGAAGCAAAGGGCGGCAAGGCCGATGCGATCCTGATCGCCACCGGTTCCGAAGTCGGCCTCGCGATGCAATCCGCAGACGCGCTGGAGAAAGACGGCGTCGGCGTGCGCGTCGTGTCGATGCCATGCACGAACCTGTTCGACCGCCAGCCGCAGGCCTACCGCGATGGCGTGCTGCCGCCGACCGTGCGCAAGCGCGTCGCCATCGAGGCCGGCGTGACCGACTTCTGGCGCAAATACGTGGGCCTGGACGGCCACGTCGTCGGCATCGACACATTCGGCGCCTCCGCGCCGGCCGAGGCGCTGTTCCCGTATTTCGGGTTCACGGTCGAAGCGGTCGTTGCGGCGGTAAAATCGCTGCGCTGAGGCGTCAGACGCGCGAGTAATTCCAGCCCAGCATGCGTCCTTCGCGGTACGGCATCACGCCGTGGAACGGGCGCGTGTCGGCATCGAACACCAGCGGCAGGAAGTTTTTGTCGCCTTCCCATAGCGGCAGGTCGAGAATTTTCTCGACGTCCACCCACTCCAGCGCGCCTTCGGCATTGGCTTGCAGCGGCGTGCCGGAAAATCGCGTGACGACGAACAGGAAACCGAACCAGTCCTCGCCGTGCTTGCCGAAGCCGGGCCAACTTATCGTGCCGCGCAATTGCAACTCGTCGCAGTCGATGCCGGCCTCCTCGCGAATCTCGCGGCGCATGCCGGCGAGCACGTCTTCATCGGGTTCGAGCTTGCCGCCGAGTCCGTTGTACTTGCCCAGGTGGTGGTCGCCCGCGCGCGCATTGCGATGGATCATCAGCACGCGGCGGCGATCCGGCGACAGCACATAGCCGAGCGTGGCGAGGATGGGGGTGTAGGGCAT
>JAFEEK010000371.1 GCA_018241165.1 Pseudomonadota bacterium | reverse complement strand
TCGACCGACTCGCGGCAGGAGTTGTGCACCACGTACAGCGGCACGCCGAGAATCTGCGCGATGCGGATGACGCGATTGGCCGCCTCGCCTTCGACTTCGGGCGGACGCGATGCCGGGTGGCCTTCCGGCCCGGTCACACCATGCTTGAACACTTCTTTTTGCAGGTGATCGACCAGGTCGCCGTTTTCGGCGTGCGCGGTGACGATGGCGCCAAGTTCCAGCGCGCGCGGGAAGCTGCGCACGAGCACGCCGTCGTCGGCCATGATCGAACCCTTGTAGGCCATGAAATGCTTGAAGCTGTTGACGCCGCACTCGTTGACCAGGGTGCCCATGTCGTTGTGCACGGACTCGTCCCACCACGTCACCGCGACGTGGAAGGAATAATCCGCGCAGGATTTTTCCGCCCAGCCGCGCCACGTCTTGTACGCATCAAGCAGGCGCTCGCGCGGATTCGGAATCACGAAATCGATGATCATGGTGGTGCCGCCGGCCAGTGCCGCGGCGGTGCCGGTGAAGAAATCGTCGGTGGCGACGGTGCCCATGAACGGCAATTGCATGTGCGTGTGCGGATCGATGCCGCCGGGCATGACGTAGCAACCCTTGGCCTCGACCACGTCGACATTGGCCGGCGCGGCGAGATTCTTGCCGATCGCGCGAATGCTGCCGCCCTCGCACAGGATGTCGGCTTCGCTGGATTGGTCGGCATTGACTACGGTGCCGCCGCGTATCAGAAGTGTCATGGTGTTGCCTCCATAGTTCACCCGCGTCGCGCCACTTGAAATGCTGATTAACGTCAAAATTCAGTCATAGTCGCCTCTCCCGCTGGCGGGAGAGGCCGCGCTGAAAGCGCGGGTGAGGGTGGTGGTGTTGGGAAGAACTCATTCCGCCTTGGTGAACCACCCTCATCCGCCTTCGGCACCTTCTCCCGCCAGCGGGAGAAGGGAAAAGCCAGCGATGTTTGTCGCTAATCTGGATCGAAATTTCTCAGTCGCAACTTGTAGCGCCAGCCATCACATTGTTGGGATGCGTCGTCCAGTCCGCGTGACTGGATTTGATCGCGCGACCGGTGCGCGGATCGGTGCCGGTTTGCATCGGCACCATGGTCAGGCAGTTTTCGACCGGACACACCTCGACGCACAGGTTGCAGCCGACGCATTCGTCGTCCTGCACTTCAAAATGACGGTCGCCATTCTTGCTTGCCGTGATCGCCTGGTGCGAGGTGTCTTCGCAGGCGATGTAGCAACGACCGCACTTGATGCACAAGTCCTGGTCGATGTGCGCCTTGGTGACGTAGTTGAGATTGAGGAATTTCCAGTCCACGAGTTTCGGCAGCGCGCGCCCGACGAAATCGTCGAGTTTCGCGTAGCCTTTCGATTCCATCCACTGCGCGAGGCCTTCGATCATGTCCTCGACGATCTTGAATCCATAGACCATCGCCGCCGTGCACACCTGCACGTTTTGCGCACCCAGTGCCATGAACTCGGCCGCGTCGCGCCAACGCGTGATGCCGCCGATGGCCGACACCGGCAAGCCGCGCGTGTCGGCAAAACGGCCGATTTCGCCGACCA
The DNA here is from genome assembly GCA_018241165.1 of Pseudomonadota bacterium. Classification (GTDB taxonomy): domain Bacteria; phylum Pseudomonadota; class Gammaproteobacteria; order Xanthomonadales; family Rhodanobacteraceae; genus Rudaea. The sequence goes on along the minus strand of JAFEEK010000371.1, from coordinate 1,425 downwards.
TGTGCAAGGCGATGGGCCTGACCGCTTCGCCGCAATAACCGCCGTGACTGCCCTTGCCGTCGATGGTCGGCTCGGGCGCCATCGCATCCAGATTCACCGACATGATCGAGTTGATCGTGTTGATCAGCGACACCGCGTCGGCGCCGCCGCGCTTGGCCGCCAGCGCGGCCGGCAAGATGTTGGTGACGTTGGGCGTGAGTTTGACGATGACCGGCAACTTGGTCGCCGCCTTGGCCATGCGCGTGACTTTTTCGATGAGATCCGGCTGCTGGCCCATGGCCGAACCCATGCCGCGCTCGCTCATGCCGTGCGGGCAGCCGAGGTTGATTTCGATGCCGTCGGCGCCGGTCGCTTCGATCTGAGCGAGGCGTTTTTTCCAGACTGCCTCATCCAGCGGAAACATCACCGACACGACGATCGCGCGATCGGGCCAGTCGGATTTCACGCGCGTAATTTCCTCGATGTTGGTATCGAAGGCGCGGTCGGAAATCAGCTCGATGTTGTTGAAGCCCATCACGCGCCGGTCGCCGCTGCGCCACGCGCCGTAGCGCGGGCCATTGACGTTGACCACCGGCGGATCGTCGCCAAGCGTCTTCCACACCACGCCGCCCCAGCCGGCCTTGAACGCGCGCACGACGTTGTATTCCTTGTCGGTCGGCGGCGCGGATGCCAGCCAGAACGGATTCGGCGAGCGAATGCCGGCGATGTTGCTGGTCAAATCGATCTTGGTCGTCATGCGCGCAGTGTCCTGTCGATATCGATCGCGGCCAGTTTGCCATCCTGCACCGCCGAGACCGTCAAGTCCTTGCCGATGGCAACGCAGTCGCCACCCGCCCACACGCCCGCGAGCGAGGTGCGACGGTTCTCGTCCACGCGCAACTTGCCGGCGTCGGCGTCGAGTATGTAGCGCGTCGAATCGTCCAGCGCGTCCGGCACCAGGGTCTGACCGATCGCCTTGAACACCATGTCGGCGGCCAGCACTTGCGTAGCGCCCGTCGCCACGAGTTTGCCGGCGACGAGTTGCGTGCGCTCGATCTCGATGCCGACTGCCTCGCCATCGCTCAAGACCAGACGCCGTGGCCGCGACCAGAAACGCACGTTGACGCCGTGCGATTGCGCCAGTTCGCGCTCGTATTCGGATGCGCCCATGTGTTCGGGCCCGCGGCGATACAACAACGTGACTTCGTCGGCGCCGAGTTTGCGCATCTGCACCGCGATGTCGATCGCAGTCATGCCGCCGCCGATGACGACGACGCGACGCCCGACGGGCAAGCCGGACAAGTCGCCCGTTTGGCGCAGGTCCTCGATGTAACGCACCGCGTCGTAAACACCCGCAACGCTTTCGGCAGCGAGTCCCAGCGCATTCACCGCGCCGAGGCCGATGCCGAGAAACACCGCGTCGAAATCGTGGCGCAATTGCGCAAG
>JAFEEK010000370.1 GCA_018241165.1 Pseudomonadota bacterium | reverse complement strand
GTGATCATGCCGCCGGTGCGGAAGGAAATATGGCGCGGCGCGACGTTCGAGAAATCGTTCGACGGCGCCACCACATTCGCCGCCATGTTCGTGCTGATCTGCGCGATGATGATCAGGATCATGGCGACGATCAGGACCACCGGGTTGTGCGTGATCATGGGCACCAGATCCACCGGATTCCACACCGGCTTGTCGAACACGACCACGGTCGCGGCGGTGGTGGCGATGCCGAGAAAACTGTAGGCGATCATGGTCAGTGGCAGGCCGATGGTCTGGCCGATGATCTGCGAGCGCTGCGAGCGCGCGAAGCGGGTGAAGTCGGGAATGTTCAGGCTCAGCGTGGCCCAGTAGCCGACGTTTGCGGCAAGCCCCGGCCAGAACAATTCCCAGAACGAATGCTCGGGCACGCCCATCATGCGCGCCGAGGTTTGCAACACGTTGCCGAGGCCGTGACCGGCGGAAATGCCCCAGTACAGCAGCCACACGCCGACCAGGATCAGCGCGAGCGCGGCCCACGATTCGAACTTCTTGATGCCTTCCATGCCGCGGTAGATGATCGCCACCTGCAACACCCAGAACAGGAAGAATGCGATGAAGTCGTGGCCGGTCAGCGCGGCCCAGCCCGGCCACAGCACTGCCATGATGCCGGATACCGCAAGCCCGCCGAGCCAGGTCTGGATGCCGAACCAGCCGCAGGCGACGAGCGCGCGCGCCAGCGCCGCAAAGTTGGCACCGACGATGCCGAACGACGAGCGCACGAACACCGGGAACGGAATGCCGTAGCGCACGCCCACGTGCGCGTTGAGCACCATCGGAATCAGCACGATGAAATTGGCGATGCCGACCGTCACCAGCGCCTGCCACCAGTTCATGCCGGCCGACATCAGGCCCGAGGCCAGCGTGTAGGTGGTCAGCACCACGCTCATGCCGATCCACATGGCGAGGATGTGCCAGGTGTTCCAGGTACGTTCGCGCGGCCCGGCCGGCGCGAGGTCGTCGTTGTACAGCGGCGAGCCGGCGACCGAGCGTCGCAGCGCGTCGACTTCCGCGTCGGTTTTGAAGGCCAGGTCGTGGAACGCTTGCGTGTTGTCGGTCATGCCTTTCCCCCAAAAGTCGTGAGCGCGGCGTGCGCAATGGATCAAACGATGGCGCGATCCACCGGATGGATGCGATTGAGGTCGTTCCAGTGCTGTTGCGCGCGCAGGAACGGCGCGAACGGCGGGCGGTCGACGTAGCGGCCCGTGCCGGGTTCGACGTGCAATTTGCCGTCGGCGTATTTCACCACGCCGTTGCTGATTGTGTAGAGCGGCGCGCCCTGCACCTGCCGGCCTTCGAACACGTTGAAGTCGACCTTCTGGTGATCGGTTTCGACCGAGATGGTCTTCTTGCGTTTCGGATCCCACACCACGATGTCGGCATCGGCGCCTTCGCGCAGCACACCTTTGCGCGGATAGATGTTGAAGATGCGCGCGCAGTTGGTCGAGGTCAGCGCAACGAACTCGCTCGGCGTCAAGCGGCCCATGTTGACGCCGTAGTGCCACAGGATCGCCAGGCGATCTTCCACGCCCGGCGTGCCGTTCGGAATTTTGGCGAAATTGTCGCGGCCCATCGCTTTTTGATCGGCGCAGAAGCAGCAGTGGTCGGTGGCGGTGGTTTGCAGCAGGCCGCCGCGCAGCGCATCCCACAGCGCATCCTGATTCGACTTCGCGCGGAACGGCGGGCTCATGACGTGCGCCGCGGCGAAGTTCCAGTCTTTCGCGTGGTAGACCGACTCATCGACGACCAGATGCTGCACCAGGCATTCGCCATACACGCGCTGGCCTTGCGCACGCGCGCGCGCGATCGCCTCGACCGACTCGCGGCAGGAGTTGTGCACCACGTACAGCGGCACGCCGAGAATCTGCGCGATGCGGATGACGCGATTGGCCGCCTCGCCTTCGACTTCGGGCGGACGCGATGCCGGG
>JAFEEK010000036.1 GCA_018241165.1 Pseudomonadota bacterium | reverse complement strand
TCAAGCTGCTCGATCCGCCGGACGAGCGCTTCGCCATGCGCGTGTTCAATTATTCGATCATCTACCTGATGGCGCTGTTCGCCTTCATGCTGGTCGATCACTACATCGATTCGACGCCGTTGCGGCGCACGGTGATGGATCTGCACCGGATCGGATGACGCGTTAAACTGCCGCATCAATACGTTCTGGAGCAACGCCATGACCAGCGTCTACGATTTTTCCGCCAGGACCATCGACGGCGACGAGCAGAAACTGTCCGCCTACAAGGGCAAGACCCTGCTCGTGGTCAATGTCGCCAGCAAGTGCGGATTCACGCCGCAATACACCGGACTCGAAGCGCTGTACGAAAGGTTCAAGGACAAGGGCGTCGTCGTGCTGGGTTTCCCGTGCGATCAGTTCGGTCATCAGGAGCCCGGCGACGAGGCCGAAATCAAAAACTTCTGCGCGCTCACCTACGACGTGAAGTTTCCGATGTTCGCCAAGGTCGAGGTCAACGGCGCGAACGCGCATCCGTTGTACAAATACCTTAAGTCCCAGGCCAAGGGCCTGCTCGGCAGCGAATCGATCAAGTGGAATTTCACCAAGTTCCTGGTCGATGCAGACGGCAAGGTGGTGACGCGCTACGCGCCCACCGACACGCCGGAAAAAATCGAGAAAGACCTGGCGCGCATGGTGTGAATCGCGCAGCGTCGATTCATTTCGATGCCGGCGTGCGCGGCGTGCGCACCATCGTTTGCAGCAGGTGTTCGATCAGCGTGGCTGTGTCGACGCAGCGACCGCTGTGCACCGGCGATGTCTGGATCATGGTGCTGCGCGGCGCCACCAGCCAGTCGAAGCGCTCGCGTCGCGACAAGCGCCCGATCGGCCCGGCCGCGTCGCCGCCGCGACAGATCGCCGGAATCGCCGCAAGATGTTCGCGCACGGCGTCCAGGTCCAGGTGCGGGTCGAGCGCGAACAAACGCGCGTTGTCGAGCTCGATGCGCGCTTCGAGCAGGTCATCCTGCTGGCACGACACGATCACGCCGACGTTGACGAATTCCGCGCGCTCCACGCGCGGCACGACGCGGATGATCGCGTAGTCATACGTGAAGTGATCGCGCACGGATCGCCTCCTCGACAAATGCGCGCGGCGCCTGGAGCCTTTGTTGCAGGAACTGAGTGTACGCACGGCGGCGCGCCGCCGCATCGCCAGCGTCGGCCAGCCAGCCGTCGGGAATGAGGTCGACGATGCGCGTGATGACATCCGGCGCAAGCCGTGCGACGGATGTTGCATCGATGTCGTGTAGACGTTCGGCGCGCGCCAACAGCACATGATCCTTGATCGGCGCAAAGGCGTCTTGCGCGCGTTCGGAGCTGCCATCCCAATGATGGTGGAAATACAGCGCCGCGCCATGATCGATCAGCCACAACTGCCGGTGCCACATCAACATGTTCGTATTGCGCGGCGTGCGATCGACGTTCATGACGTACGCATCGAACCAGACGATCGCGGAAGCCAGTTCCGCGCTCGGGCGTTCGGCCAGCGGATCGAACGCTACCGAGCCGGGCAGGTAATCCAGCGCCAGATTCAGGCCGGCGCTGGCGCGGATCAGGTGCTGGATTTCCGGATCGGGTTCGGTGCGCGCCAATGCGGGATCGAGTTCGATCAGGACGATTTCCGGCACGCGCAAGCCGAGTGCGCGCGCGACTTCGCCCGCCACCAGTTCGGCAATCAGCGCGTTCACGCCCTGGCCTGCGCCGCGGAACTTCAGTACGTAAAGCCCTTGATCGTCGGCTTCCACGATGGCCGGCAGCGAGCCGCCTTCACGCAGCGGGGTGACGTATCGGGTTGCGACGACCGTTCTCAATGGCATCATCCACGGCGTATCCAGCCGGCATTGTAGCGGCGATGGATGCTGGCGCGGTTACCCGCGCGTCGCCATAATCCGCGCATGACGACCAAGAACAATACGACGTCCGATTTCGACGCCATCCTCGTCGGCGGCGGCCACAATGGCTTGACTTGCGCGGCGTATCTGGCGCGTGCCGGCTTGAAGGTGCTCGTGCTGGAAAAGCGCGACGTGGTCGGCGGTGCGGCGGTGACCGAAGAATTCCATCCCGGGTTTCGCAATTCGGTGGCGGCCTACACCGTGTCGCTGCTGCAACCGAAGGTCATCCGCGAACTCGAACTCGACAAGCACGGACTGAAGATCGTGCTGCGCCGCGCGAACAATTTCCTGCCGCGGCCGGATGGCTCGTACCTGCTGACCGGCGAAGGCCGCACAAGCGCGCAAGTCGCCAAGTTCTCGAAAAAGGATGCCGAGCGCCTGCCCGAATACGAACGCCGCCTTGATGCGATCGCCGACCTGTTGCGCGATCTCGCCCTGCAACCGCCACCGAATGTGACCGACGGCAGTTGGCTCAAGGCATTGCCGGAATTGCTGCGCGCGGGAAAGCTCGGCAAGCGCGTGAAGTCACTGGACGCAAACCTGCGCACCGATCTGCTCGACCTGTTCGCGATTTCCGCCGCCGAATACCTCGACCGCTTCTTCGAAAGCGAACCGATCAAGGCCGTGCTTGGTTTCGACGGCATCGTCGGCAATTTCGCCAGTCCGTACACGCCGGGCAGCGCCTACGTGCTTCTGCATCACGTCTTCGGCGAGGTCAATGGCGTCAAAGGCGCGTGGGGCCACGCCATCGGCGGCATGGGCGCGATCACGCAGGCGATGGCGAATTCCGCCGTCGCGTCCGGCGTGCAGATCCGCACCGGCTGCGGCGTGCGCGAAATCATTGTCGAACGCGGACGTGCGGTCGGTGTCGTCACCGACAAGGGCGAGACATTGCGCGCCAAGACCATCGTCGCCAACGTCAATCCGAAACTGCTGTACGAACGACTGCTCGATCCCGCGCACGTACCCGCGCCGGTCGCCGAGCGCATGGCGAACTGGCGCTGCGGTTCGGGCACGTTCCGCATGAACGTGGCGCTGTCGCGCCTGCCGGACTTCGCCTGTCTGCCGGGCGATGGCGATCACCTGACCGCCGGCATCATCATGGCACCGAGCCTGGATTACATGGATCGCGCCTACCTTGAGGCGCGGGAATTCGGCTGGTCGAAAAATCCCATCGTGGAAATGTTGATCCCGTCCACATTGGACGATTCGCTCGCGCCGAAGGGCCGGCATGTCGCATCGTTGTTCTGCCAGCACGTCGAACCGGTTTTGTCGGGCGGTCGCAACTGGGACGACCATCGCGAGGAAGTCGCGGATGTGATGATCGCGACGGTGGACAAATACGCGCCGGGCTTCAAGGATTGCGTGCTCGGCCGCCAGATCAAATCGCCGCTGGACCTGGAACGCGACTTCGGCCTGCTCGGCGGCGACATCTTCCACGGCGCGCTGTCGCTCAATCAATTGTTCAGCGCGCGGCCGATGTTGGGCTACGCGAATTATCGTGGCGCCACTCCCGGCCTGTACCTGTGCGGCGCGGGCACGCACCCCGGCGGCGGCGTCACCGGTGCGCCGGGGCACAATGCCGCGCAGGCGATCATAAAGGATGCGCGGCGGTGAACACGCATCTCCCCCGGCGCAAAACGGCCATCGTGTTCGGATGCATCACTGCGATCGCCGGGTGCACGTGTGTGGTGCCCGTGCACGAGAACGAATCAAAGCCGATTCTGCACGGGGCCGGCGTCGGCGC
>JAFEEK010000369.1 GCA_018241165.1 Pseudomonadota bacterium | reverse complement strand
CGGGATGGCGCAACACGCCGAAGATTGCCTGGTGGAGGAAGCGCCGATCGAAATTCGCTACAACGGCACACCGTGTGCGGTGATGATGGCAACGCCGTCCGATCTGGACGATTTCGCCTGCGGCTTCGCCTTGAGCGAAGGCCACGTCGCGCGCGCCGGCGATATCCGCGGCGTGTCGGTCAACGAACGATTGGAAGGCTACGTCGTGGATATCGACGCGGCCGTGATCGCGCAACCGGAATCCGTGCGCGCGCTGCCCGGGCGCAGCGGTTGCGGACTGTGCGGCAGTCGCCAGCTCGAAGATGTATTGCGACCACCGCCGCGTGTGCCGGACGGTCCGACGCTGGATCATGACGCCCTCGAACGCGCGTTGACGGCGTTGACACAACGCCAGCCGCTCAACGCGGGCACCGGCGCGGCGCATGCGGCTGCCTGGGCCACGCCGACGGGCGACATCACGCATGTGCGCGAGGACGTGGGCCGCCACAATGCGCTGGACAAACTGCTCGGTGCGTTGAGCCGTGAAGGCGCCGACTTGCGTGCCGGATTCGTGCTCGTCACCAGCCGCGCCAGTTACGAGTTGGTGGTCAAGGCCGCGCGCCTGCGCATCGGCCTGCTGGCGGCGATTTCCGCGCCGACTGCGCTCGGCGTGGAGCTGGCCCGCGCCAGCAACCTGACCTTGGTCGGCTTCCTGCGTCCCGGGCGGCATGTCGTGTACAGCCATCCGCAACGCTTGCCCGGCGCGTGCGCGTGAGGCGCAACCGGTATACTTGCGCTGTCTCAACCGATCCGGAATTCCCCATGCGACTGCGTCAGATCGCGATGCTGCTGGTGCTGTGCGCCTTACTCGCCGCCTGCGGCAACAAAGGTCCGCTCGTCATGCCGGATCAGAAGCCGCAAACGCAACCGGCGCAACCGGCAACGACGCCAGCGGCCTCGACGCAGGATTCCGGCAAACAGTGAAGTTGCGCTTCACCAAGATGCACGGCATCGGCAACGATTTCGCCGTGGTCGATTGCCGCGATCGACCTTTGGCGCTGTCGCCAGCGCAGATCGCGCAGATCGGCGATCGCCACACCGGCATCGGCTTCGATCAGCTATTGACCATCGAGCCTTCGCGCAATCCGGATTGCGCATTCGCCTACGGGATCTGGAACAGCGATGGCACCGGGGCCGGGCAATGCGGCAACGGAGTGCGTTGCGTGGCGGCATGGTTGCAGCGCGCTGGCGCGCTGGG
>JAFEEK010000368.1 GCA_018241165.1 Pseudomonadota bacterium | reverse complement strand
CGCTACCTGTTCCTCGAAGCGCTGATGGCGGCGCGCCGGCATCTGCACATCAGCTACGTGGGCCGCGATGTCCATGACGGCAAGCGCATCGATCCGGCGGCGCCGCTGGCGGAGTTGCTGCAATTTCTCGATGACGCATGTGCGCCCGCCGCCGGCGAGTCGCGCCCGTGGCTCGTCGCGCATCCGCTGCAGCCATTCGACGCCCGCTATTTCGATCGTTCCGAACAGCACGACACGCGGCTGTTCTCCTACAACGCCGATTTCAGCAAACCCGCAGATGCAAAGCCGGCACCCGCGACGTTCGTCGATTGGACGGACGCCGCGCGCGCGGAATCCGCGGAACCGCGTGTGTGGACGCTCGACCGATTCGCGCGTTTCTGGCGCGATCCGCTCGCCGCGCAGTTGCGCGATGGCGCCGGCATCGACCGCGAAGCGCTCGAGGATGATGCATCGGCCGATTCCGAACCGCTGACCTCGCGGTTCGATCGCCGCGAACGCATGGAATCGCGCATCGTGCTCGACGCATTGCGGCGCAATGCGACCGCGCTTGCCGAATCCGCGCCCGATGCCATCGCGCGCTCCGGCCGGCTGGCGGGCGGAGCGATCGGCGCGTCTGCATGGCAAGGCCTGCGCGAGAGCGCGCGGCCGCTGTTCGAGGCCCTGCGGCGCGAACTCGGGACCGATGCGCATCGGGAACCGCGACCGGTCGGCTTCGATATTGACGGCATGCGCATCGCCGGCAGCGTGCGCGACGTCTATGCGCGTGCCGACGGCAGTTACGCGCATGTGGGCCTGCGCCTGCATCGCGCGGCGGACTTCGGCGATTTGTTGCCGTTCTACATCCGTCATGCCGCGATGCGTCTTTCCGATATCGATGCCGCACCGGTTTTCCTGGAAGAAGCGAAATCCGCATCGGCAACCGAACCTGCATTGCTCGCGGCGATTCGCGCGCAGGATCCGGCGCAACTTCGCGAAGGTTTGCGAACCTTGCTGGCGATCGCGCGGGAATCGGCAAGCAAACCGGTATTGTTTCCGGCCAAGACCGCCTGGGCATGGTCGACCACAGCGCCGGAGCAGCGCAGCAAGAACGCGTGGACGGCGTGGCATGGCACCGGTTTCAAGGGTGGCGAGGGAACGTACGCTCCGGGCTACAACGCCTTGTTCGCGCGCGGTGTCGATTTCCTGGATGGCGAATCCGCCGCCGCGAAAGCGTTTGCGCAAACCTGCGCGCGTGTTGCCAACGTGCTCGATCCGCAGCACACGATCCTGTTGCCCGAACGTGCGGGAGCGCCGCGATGAACGCCGCCGTCGCGACGCTGGATTGGCAGGCGCTGTCGCTGGCAGCGCCGGACCGCGTTCTGATCGAAGCCAGCGCCGGCACCGGCAAGACCTGGACGATTGCCGCGCTGTACCTGCGCCTGTTGCTCGAAGGACAAGCGCCGCCGCCGGTTGGCGCGATTCTCGTCGCCACCTTCAGCGAGGCGGCAGCGCGCGACTTGCGCGAGCGCCTGCGCGCGCGCCTTGCCGACGCCGAACGCGAATTGCAGCGTGTTGTCGATGGCATCTCGATTTGCGCAGACGATCCAGGCGACCGCGATGCGGCGATCGAATGGCTGGCACTGAATTTCGCTCAAGCCGGCGATGCGAAACAGGCGCTGCGCCGTATCCAGCTTGCGCGCATGGATTTCGACCGTGCGCCGATCGGCACGATCCACGCCTTGTGCCAGCGGTTCCTGCGCGATTTTCCGCTGGATTCGGGCATGGCCGCGGTCGCATCCGAGCGGATCGACGAGGACGCGCTGTTGCGCGAATGCGTCGAGGATTTCTGGCGCCGCCGCTATCTCGGCGCTGGCGCAGTCGACGCGGCCGAAGCAATCCTGTTCGAGGATGGCCCGGAAAAACTGCTGCGTGAT
>JAFEEK010000367.1 GCA_018241165.1 Pseudomonadota bacterium | reverse complement strand
GTCGTCGTCAACGTCAAGGTGAAGGAAGGCAATCGCGAGCGTGTGCAGGCCTATGAAGGCGTGTGCATCGCGAAGAAGAACGCGGGCCTGAACTCCGCTTTCACGGTGCGCAAGATTTCGCACGGTACCGGTGTGGAGCGCGTGTTCCAGTCGCACTCGCCGGCCATCGATTCGGTTGCGGTCAAGCGTCGCGGCAAGGTGCGCGGTGCGAAGCTGTATTACCTGCGCGGGCTGGAAGGCAAGGCTGCACGCATTCAGGAAGATCTGAGCAAACACATCGCGGCCGAATAAAACGCAATATCCCTCTTGGAGCATTGAGTCGCGTCTGTGCTCCTCGTCCAAGGCGACCGTCAGCGATGACGGTCGCTTTGTCTTTATTGGGATATCGACAAATCGGGCATCCTGCCGCGATTGTCGATACAAGCGGTCGCGGCAAAGCCGCGCCACGCTTGTCGCATCGGCTCCAGATCAAGCCGATGCGCGGCACCTCCGTGTGCCGTACGCGGGTTTCTCTGAAGCGCCTTCGGGGTGATCGACGAATCGCGCATCGAGCTTGAATTTCCTGCGCATTGGCCATATCCGTCTGGCATCCTTCTCGTCGAGAAAATCCCATGACCGCCACCGCCGAAACCCGCCCGTTTGAAGCCGAAGTCGCCCAGGTCCTGCACCTGGTTACGCATTCGCTGTACTCGCACAAGGAAATCTTCCTGCGCGAGCTGATCTCGAACGCATCCGATGCCTGCGACAAGTTGCGTTTCGAGGCGATCGGCAAGCCCGAGCTCCTGGCTGGCGACACCGACCTGCACATCGACGTGTCGGTGGACAAGGACACGCGCACCATCACCATCCGCGACAACGGCATCGGCATGACGCGCGATGAAGTCGTCGCGAATATCGGTACGATCGCCAGTTCCGGCACGCGCAAGTTCCTCGAAGCCTTGTCCGCCGACAAGAAGGCCGACGCCAACCTGATCGGCCAGTTTGGCGTGGGTTTTTATTCGGCCTTCGTCGTCGCCGACAAGGTGACCTTGGTCACGCGCAAGGCCGGCGCGGAAAGCGCAGATGGCGTGCGTTGGGAATCGACCGGCACGGGTGAATACACTCTGGAGAATGTCGGTGCCCACGAACGCGGTACCACCGTCACCTTGCATCTGAAGGCAGACGAGGACGAATTCCTGCAGGACTGGCAGTTGCGCAGCCTGATCGCGCGCTATTCGGATCACATCGGTTTTCCCATCCGCATGCCGGTGGAGAAGGACGGAAAAGCGACTCAAGAGTGGGAAGCCGTCAACCAGGCATCCGCGCTGTGGACGCGGCCGAAGTCCGAGATCAAGGACGCGGAATACCATGCGTTCTACAAGCACATCTCGCACGACTTCAACGATCCGCTGGCGTGGACGCACAACCGCGTCGAGGGCAACCAGAATTTCACCTCGCTGCTGTATTTGCCGGAACAGGCGCCGTTCGATTTGATGATGGGCGGGCGCGACGAGCGCAAGGGACTCAAGCTCTACGTCAAGCGCGTGTTCATCATGGATGCGGCCGAACAGTTGCTGCCGGCCTACCTGCGCTTCGTGCGCGGCGTGGTCGATTCCGACGACC
>JAFEEK010000366.1 GCA_018241165.1 Pseudomonadota bacterium | reverse complement strand
CGGTGCGCGCGTCCTCGCCTTCGAGCCGGCGCAGGGCATCGTCCAGTGCGAGCAGTTCAGGGGTTGCGACTGCCGGCGCAGCCTCTGCGGTCAGGGTGACGTGGATCGCGCCGCCACCGCGCTTGCCGGCCTGGCGCGCACGTGCGTGATCGATCAGCACGTTGCGCATGTGCAAGGCGGCCAGCGCGAAAAAATGCGCGCGGTCGCGCCAATCGACATCGGCATCGCACAGGCGCAGGAAACTCTCGTGCACCAGCGCCGTCGGGTCCAGCGTGGACGGCTCCGCACCGCGCATGCGCTGGCGCGCGAGCGTGCGCAGGTGCGCGTAGACCAGTTCGGTCAACTGCGGCAGCGCGCCGGCATCGCCATCGCGCCAGGCGTGCAACAGCGCGGTGATCGGCGTCTGCGGCGTAAGCATGCGCGCAGTGTAGCGGTCTGTCTGTGCCGATTGCAGCGGCCATTGACAGGAATGGGCGCGAATTCACGTTTATTCCAATCGCAACCCACGGAGACCGACATGCAACCTTTCCAGCGTCTTGTCGCGGCCGGCGTGGCCGTGATCGCCTTCACCCTTTGCAGCCACGCTCGTGCAGCCAGCAATGTAACCATCACCGATGCCGGAGACGGCACGATCAATGACAGCTTGTGCACGCTGCGCGAAGCGATCATCGCGGCGAACAGCCAGCAATCCTTCGACGGTTGCCTGTTCAGTGGCAGCGGCAGTCCGACCACGATTTCCTTCGCCATTGGCAGCGGCTTGCAGACGATCAATGTCGGCAGCCAGCTTCCGCCGATCGCCGTGCCGGTCGTCATCGACGGCCTGACTCAACCGGGCGCGAGCTGCGCCGCGTGGCCGCCGACGCTGGCGATCCAGATCACCAGTCCGACGAATGGCCAATACAACGGCCTGACGCTTAACGCCGGCTCGGGTGGCAGCACGATCCGCGGCCTCGTCATCAACGGCTTCAACAACAACCAGGGTTACGCCTACAACTTCAATGCCGCGATAAATATCCTGAGTAGCGGCAACCGCGTCGAATGCAATTTCCTCGGCGTTCAGGCCGACGGTTCGACGGTGGCGCCGAACCTGCGCGGCGTGGATATCAACGGCAGCTCGAACAACTTCATCGGATCGGATGGCACGGCGAAGGCGTATTTCGCACGCAACCTGATCTCGGGCAACAGCTATGGCCAGGTCGATACGCGCGGCAATGCGCTTTCCGGCAACCGTATTTCCGGCAACTACATCGGTACCGATGCCAGCGGCAGCGTGGCGATGGGCAATCAAGGCGGCGCCGATGGCGTGGACATCAATGCCAACCCGGGCCCGGCGACTGGCAACTATGTCGGCTGGGACGGCGTTGGCGACCCGGCCTTGATGCGCAATGTCATTTCCGGCTTCACAGGATCGACCATGGCCGGCGTAGGCATGACTGTCGGCGCGCAGAACAACATCGTCGCCGGCAACTACATCGGCACCGATGCGACTGGCACCCATCCGATTGGCAACTTCTTCGGCGTCTCGCTCGGCAGCAATTCCAGCATATTCCACAACGTCATCGGCAGCGACGGCAACCTGGATCGGATCAAGGCGCGCAATGTGATTTCCGGCAACACCTTCACAGGCGTCGACATCAATGCGGCCAATGGCACGCACGACAACGCCGTGATCGGCAATTACATTGGCGTGGATGCAGCGGGCAAACCACTCGGCAATGGCCAATACGGCATCTCGATGGACTATTCGGGCGCGAATACATTGGTGAACGGCAACTGGATCGCCGGACAAGGCACGGCGATCCGCTTCTTCGGATCCGGCAGCTTCGGCGGCGGCGCCACGGCTGCATTCATCAATAATTCCGGCAATGGCACCGCGGGCCTGCCGGTACTGGATTCACGCGACAACTGCGTACTCGGCGGCACCGGCGTGCTGGTTTATGCGCAAGGCGCGAATGTGCCAAACCCGAACCACTTCGAGAACAACTGGTGGGGCGCCGGCAGTGGCCCGAACACCGCGGGCGCGAGTTCCGCGGACGGCAGCATTGCCGCGACACCGTGGCTTGCCTTTCCGGCGACCGTTTGCAGCGACGTGATCTTCCGCAACGGCTTCCAGGCGCCCTGATCGCCACCGGCGCAATCAGCTAGAATTCCGGGCATGTATTCGCAATGCCCGGAATGCCTGACCATCTACAAGATCGGCGCGGCCCTGCTCGCCGAATCGCACGGCAGCGTGCG
>JAFEEK010000365.1 GCA_018241165.1 Pseudomonadota bacterium | reverse complement strand
GGATTCGATCAGTGGCACGGGCAAGCTGGTGACCCCGGTCGGTCTGGCTGTCGACCAGCACGGCAACGTGTATGCGGCCGATCGCGGCAACAGCCGTGTGGTGCAGTACAACGACAACGGCACGTATCTCGCCAACTTCGCATTTACCGGCGCGAATGCCATGGGTGCGAACCCGCGCAACGGGCAGATCCACGTGGGATCCAGCAGCAGCGGGGCCGCGGCGCAGTTTGGAGCGGTTATCGGCAAAACGGATACTGTGGGTGTGTATCGCCCCTCGAATCAGACGTTCTATTTGCGCAACAGCCTTACCGCAGGTGCCGCCGATATCACTGCCACCGTGGCGGGAGCCAGCGCGACGGATTTGCCCATCGTCGGCGACTGGAATGGCGATGGCATCGACACGGCGGGGTTGTACCGGCCATCCACATCCACGTTCTATCTCTGGGATCGCTGGACCAACCTGAGCATCGCCAATGCCGATTACAGTTTCGTTTTCGGCGCAGCGAATGGCCTTCCCGAGGCCGGCGACTGGAACGGCGATGGTCGGGACGGCGTCGGGGTGTTCCAGCCCGGCACAGGAACGCATTTGCTGAAGAACGACCTGATTGCCGGCAGCGACGATTACACGGTCGTGTTCGGTGCCGCCGGCGACAAGCCCGCTGCCGGCGACTGGGACTCGGACGGCGCCGCCAGTGTTGGCGTCTACCGTCCGGGCGACGGCCGGATCCACGCCAGCAATCGCAACGTCAATGGCGCAGCACTCGAAGATTTGAGCTACGGACTGGGCAACAGCACCGATTTGCCTGTGGTCGGCGATTGGACGCATAGCGGCTACGCCGGATTTGGCGTGTTTCGCCCGTCCACGGCCCTATTTGTTCTCGACACCCGGGACCGCGCGCCGGATTCAATGTTCCGGAGCGGATTCGAGGCGCCGCTGGCCTTCGCGTTCGGGACTACCGGCGATTTGCCGGTGGCGGGGATCTGGGGCAACCCGGCGGAATAGGCTGGCCGCGGGGGACTGCAGATCAGGTCGGGCTTTCCGGTAAAATGGCCGGATGCCCGACAAGATCGTACCGGTACTCGCCATCGATGGTCCTTCCGGTTCCGGCAAGGGCACGATCAGCCGTGCAGTCGCCGATGCGCTGGGCTGGCACCTGCTCGATTCCGGCGCACTGTACCGTGCGGTCGGCTTCGCCGCCGGCATGGAAGGCCTGGATTTGTCGGACGCCGAAGCGGTTACGCGTTGCGCGGAGCACACCAAGATCGGTTTCCGTGCGCCCAAGGAAGGCGGCGAGACTCGCGTGATCGTCAACGGGATGGACGCCACCGACGAAATCCGCACCGAAACCTGCGGCGCAGCGGCTTCTGCCATCGCCGCGATTCCCAGCGTCCGCGCCGCCTTGTTCGACAAGCAGCGGTCCTTTCGCAAGACGCCCGGTCTGGTTGCGGACGGCCGCGACATGGGCACGGTGATCTTTCCGGACGCCAGCACCAAGGTTTTCCTTACCGCCAGCGCCGAAGAACGCGCGAAACGGCGTTATAAGCAGTTGAAAGAAAAGGGATTGGGCGTTACACTTGCCGCCCTTTTGCGCGAGATCCAGGCGCGCGACGTGCG
>JAFEEK010000364.1 GCA_018241165.1 Pseudomonadota bacterium | reverse complement strand
CTGCGATACGCCGACAACATGTCGCGCAACGATCCGGGGGAAAGACCCGCGCGATGCGTCCTGGCGATGAAGGCCTGGATCTGTTCGCCGCGCACTTCGCGCCAGCGCGTCACACTTTGCGCTTCGAGATATTCGCGCAACTGGCGCAGCGAGCGCGCGTAGTTGGAAAGCGTCGCCGGCGAGTAACGTCGTTCGTTGCGCAGGTAGGCGGCGAAGCGCTCGATGCCCTGCGCGAGCGGTGCGTCGGCCATCGCAATCAGGAATAGCGCACGATCGCCGCAGCGATAGTCTCGGCGATCAGTTTCAGAAACACCGTACCCATGCCGGGATGAAAACGATGCATATCGCCACTACCGATCGCGAGCATGCCGACGTTGCCGACCGGCATCAGCACGGACGATTGCACTTCATCCTTTTGCGTGCCGAACAGGTAATCGAGCTTCTCCGGCTGCAGGCGCCCGCACAGCGGCTCGCCGCGCTTGAAGAATTCCGCGAATGCCGGAAGTTCCGCCGCGCCGCCCGGCGCGAGCAGCAGCCAGTCCGCGGCAGGCAGGTCGTCGCTTGCAGCGCGAAACAGGACGAGACGCACCTTTTCGGTGTTGAAGTCCTCGGTCAGGACGGCGGCGACGCGACGCACGCTATCGCCGAGCGTGCGCTCGCGCAGCAACGCCATCGCCAGCGTATGCGTGCGGATCATCAGCTGCTCGTTGTCCTGGGCGTTACCGATCAATTCGTGCAGGCGCCGGTTCAACTCACGCTTCTGCTCGCGCAGCACGTCGAGTTGGTAATGCGCCAGAGACGTGGACGCGCCCTGGTCGCGCGGCATGGCGAGCGTGAGTGCGATATCCGGATATTCGCTCAGGAATTCCGGATGGCGGCGCAGGAAACTCGCGACATCGGTGGGATTGAGTCCGTCCTTGGCCGTTATATCGCTCATACGTCCATCTCTCCTTCGAATACGAATTGCGCCGGGCCGCGCATCCACACCGCTTTGCCCTCGCCTTCCCACTGGATGCGCAGCGTGCCGCCGGGCAGTTGCACGGAAACATCGGCGTCGAGTTTGCCACGCCGACGCAGGACTGCAACCGCCGCGCAGGCGCCGGTGCCGCAGGCCAGCGTCGCGCCCGCGCCACGCTCCCACACGCACAGGCGCAACTGCGCCCGATCGACGATCTGCGCAAAACCGACATTGCAGCGTTGTGGAAAATGCACGTTTGTGGACAATGCCGCACCGCGCGATTGCAGCGGCGCGACGGCAATGTCGTCGACTTCGATCACGGCATGCGGATTGCCCATCGACACCGCGCCGAATTCGACGAGTGCATCGCCGACGCGCAGGCGATACGGATCGGCGGCGGGCAGGTTCAGCGGAATATCCACCGGTGCGAAACGCGGCACGCCCATGTCCACGCGCACGTCGCCATCATCGAACAGTTCCACCGCGACCGGCCCGGAAGGACTTTGCAAGCGCGTTGCGCCGACGCCCAGCGCGCCAGCGCGCTGCAACCATGCCGCCACGCAACGCACTCCGTTGCCGCATTGCCCGGCCCCGGTGCCATCGCTGTTCCAGATCCCGTAGGCGAATGCGCAATCCGGATTGCGCGAAGG
>JAFEEK010000363.1 GCA_018241165.1 Pseudomonadota bacterium | reverse complement strand
TCGGCGAGCTTGACGAAGAAGTGCGTGGATTCTTTCAATTCCGGCGTCGCGCCCGACACCACCGAATACGGATTGATCAGGTCAGCCGGCGTGTAGGCCGTGCCGCAGACCTCGCAGCCGTCGCCGTACTGATCCTTCGAGTGGCACTTCGGACATTCGCCCTTGATGTAGCGGTCGGGCAGGAACATGGCCTTGACCGGATCGTACAACTGCTTCACCGGACGCGACTCGGTATGCCCGGCGGCCTTGAGCGCGAGCCAGATGCGTGCGGTCAGTTCGCGGTTCGCCTGCGTGTGGGTGGACGAATAGTGATCGTAGGCGACGCCGAAATCGCGCAGCGCCGAGCTGTGCTCTTTCCACACGCCTTCAATGAGCGCTTCAGGCGTGATGCCTTCCTTCTCCGCGCGCAGCATGATCGCGCTGCCGTGCGCGTCGTCGGCGCAGACGTAGTGCACGGTGTGTCCGGCCATGCGCATCGCGCGCACCCAGATGTCGGACTGGATGTGCTCGAGCATGTGGCCCAGGTGAATCGCGCCGTTGGCGTAGGGCAGGGCGGAGGTAACGAGGATTTCGCGCGTGGTCATCCCGCGATTATCGCATGGCGCGGCGCTTTGCCAGCCAATACAGCACGAATCCCGCGACCACGAATCCGATCGCGCCGCCGATGACCTTGAAGAAGAAGTCGGCCTTGTCGCTCGTATCCGATGGTGGCACGAGCGCCAGCGCGATGGCGCCAACGGTGGTGAGGAAACCGATGCCGTTGGCGAGTACGCTACCGGCCGCGCCACCCGGTACGGCGATTGCGTCTGGGGTTTTTGCGATGCGCCGACGCAGCCGGATTGCCGCGGCGAACAGATACAGGTACGGGATGAAGGTCAGGATCGCGGTGGCATCCACGAGGATCAGGTAGGCCGTGTGCACCGACGTCCCCTGGTTCGCCGCGACGATGAACAGCGCACCGAGCGCGCCCTGTACCAGCAGCGCGACATAGGGCGTGTTCCAGCGCGGATGCACGCGCGCGAGCGCGGGCGGCAGCAGGCGATCCATGCCGCCGACGAACAGCAGGCGCGCGGTGCCGATCATCCACGCGCCGAGCCCGCCGATGCCGGCCAGCGTCATCAGCAG
>JAFEEK010000362.1 GCA_018241165.1 Pseudomonadota bacterium | reverse complement strand
TTTTGGCGGCGCGACGGGTTCGTGCTCGATCGACGCCGTCGGCGATGCGCCAAGCGCCGAAAGCTGTGGCGCAGGCTCGGAATCCAGCGCGCGCGCGGCCTCGGCATCGCGCTGCGCACGCCATTGCGTGGCGGCATCGAAACGGTAACCGACGCCATACAAGGTGGTGATGTATTGCGTGTGCTGCGCATCCTCGCCCAGCGCCTGACGCAGCAATGCAACGATGCGGTTGAGCACGCCCGTCGTGACGTGGCGATGGCCCCACACCGCATCGAGGATCTCGTCGCGCGTGAAGGCGCGTCCCGGATGCTGCGCGAACAACGCGAGCACGGCAAACGCCTTGGGTTCGAGTGCGACCCGCGCGTCCGCCACGAACAGGCGGCGGCCCGCAAGGTCGAGATCGACCTGGTCGAACATGATCCATCCCGTGGTCGTGTTGTCTGCTACGTCCGCCAACGCCGCTTCCTTTCACACGCCCGAAATCCATCGAGCATCAACGATCCCCTGAGCGCCTACGTTACCGTCATCCGTTCGGCGATGCAAAAGCACGTACGTTGTCGCCGTGGCGTTTGTCGCGGTGACGCTTCATTGCGCGCACACGCGATGCCGGTGCCGTAAAAACGCCGTCGCGCCGGGCTTCCCAAGCCCTTCCCAAGCTTTCCCCAAGCAGTCCCTGCACCCGCCCTAAAGACCTTGCAGCGACAACCGGCGAGTCTTGCCCGCACGGCACGAACGTTGCGGATAGGGCGTGAGCGTGCCGCATCAACCGACTCCAAACAAAGGGAAACGTCCATGCAGCTCGTAAAGCGTCATCTTGCTACCGCCATCGCCGTGCTCGTCGCCGGATCGGGCAGCGCCTGTGCCCAGAATTTCGGACCATGGGGCGATCCGACTTCGGTTACTGCAATCAATACCGCCGCCGCCGAAGGTTGCCCGATCGAAACCCCGGACGGGCTGGGCCTGTATTTCGCATCCAGCCGCAGCGGCGGACTGGGCAAGCAGGACGTGTGGCGCGCATTCCGCGCGTCGGTGCAATCGACATGGGGCGCAGCCGAAAACCTCGCCGCGCCGGTGAACTCGCCCGAGTTCGACTATTGCCCGACGCCGATCTCCGGCAATCGGTTGCTCTTCGTCAGCTCGCAGCAGACCGCGGACGATTGCTATCCCGGCAACACGCCACC
>JAFEEK010000361.1 GCA_018241165.1 Pseudomonadota bacterium | reverse complement strand
CTGCATGCCAAGACGTTTTCCGTCGACCGCAAACGCCTGTTCATCGGCTCGTTCAATTTCGACCAGCGTTCGGTGCACCTGAACACCGAGATGGGCATCGTCATCGACAGCTTTGAGATGGCTGCGGCCAGCGCCGACGCATTCGAGCAAGGCGTTGCGGAAAACGCCTACGCAGTGCGCCTGCATGGGCATCGCCTGGAGTGGATCGAACGCAACGATGGCGTCGAAACCGTGCACCGGCGCGAACCTGGCAGCACGTTCTGGCAGCGTGCCTTCGTGACCGTGCTGTCGTGGCTGCCGATCGATTGGCTGTTGTGATGGACACAGGTGCCATCGCACCGGTAAAATCCGCACTCGCCATGTATTTTTGCGAGCTTCCCCGTTCGCAGAAGTCAAAGGGCGGCCATCCTTGGCCGCACTTCTCAAAAATTTCCGGGCGAAATCGACATGTCTCCAGCTATCCTCGCCCTCGCAGACGGCAGCATCTTCTGCGGCGATTCCATCGGTGCGGAAGGCCGATCCGTTGGCGAAGTGGTGTTCAACACCGCGATGACGGGCTATCAGGAAATCCTCACCGATCCGTCATACGCGCAGCAGATCGTCACCCTGACGTATCCGCACATCGGCAACACCGGCTGCAACGCGGTCGACGAAGAATCCGGCAAGGTGCAAGCCGCTGGCCTCGTGATTCGCGACCTGCCGCGCCTGGCCAGCAACTGGCGCAGCACGGAAACCTTGCCTGATTACCTGCGCCGCCACGGCATCGTCGCCATCGCGCAGATCGACACACGACGGCTCACCCGCATCCTGCGCGAAACCGGCGCCCAGAACGGCTGCATCGTGGCAGGCGAGGGCGCTTCAACGGAAACGGCGCTCGCCGCTGCGCGCGCATTCCCCGGCCTGAATGGCATGGATCTGGCGAAAGTCGTGTGCACGCCGAAAAAGTATACATTCGCCGAAGGCAGTTACGACCTGGACCGTTGCGAATTCGCCAAACCCGTGCGCAAATATCGCGTCGCCGCCTACGATTTCGGGGTCAAGACAAACATCCTGCGCCTGCTTGCCGACCGCGGCTGTGAAGTGACGGTGTTGCCCGCGCAGACGCCCGCTTCCGCAGCGCTGGCGCTGAAACCCGATGGCGTGTTCCTGTCCAACGGACCGGGCGATCCGGCGGCCTGCGATTACGCGATCGCCGCGACGCGTGAGTTCATCGCGAAAAAGATTCCGCTGTTCGGCATTTGTCTCGGTCACCAGCTGATGGGCCTGGCGCTTGGCGCGAAAACGCTGAAGATGAAATTCGGCCATCACGGCGCGAATCATCCGGTGAAAGATCACGATGACGGCCGCGTGCTGGTGACTTCACAGAATCACGGTTTTGCGGTCGACCCGGCGACGCTGCCGAAGAACGCGCGCGTGACGCACACGTCTTTGTTCGACGGCTCGCTGCAAGGCTTCGCACTGACCGATGCGCCGGCATTCTGCTTCCAGGGGCATCCGGAAGCATCCCCGGGACCGCACGACATCGGCTACCTGTTCGACCGTTTCGCGACACTCATGGACAAGGCCCGCCCGCATGCCTAAGCGCACCGACATCAAGAGCGTGCTGATCATTGGCGCCGGGCCCATCGTCATCGGCCAGGCCTGCGAGTTCGACTACTCCGGCGCGCAGGCGTGCAAGGCGCTGAAAGAAGAAGGCTATCGCGTGGTGCTGGTGAACTCGAACCCGGCCACGATCATGACCGATCCGGAAATGGCCGACGCGGTGTACATCGAACCGATCAATCGCGCGACGGTCGAGCGCATCATCGCCAAGGAAAAACCCGATGCCTTGCTGCCGACGATGGGCGGGCAGACGGCGCTCAATTGCGCGCTGGATCTGGCCGATTGCGGCATTCTGGAAAAGTATGACGTCGAGCTGATCGGCGCATCGCGCGAGGCGATCCGCATGGCCGAGGATCGCGAACTGTCCCGCCGCGCGATGATCGACATCGGCCTGGAATGCCACAAGGCCGAAGTCGCCAAATCCTTCGAGCAGGCGCTGGAAATCCAGGCGAAGGTCGGCTATCCGACCATCATCCGGCCAAGTTTCACGCTCGGCGGCTCCG
>JAFEEK010000360.1 GCA_018241165.1 Pseudomonadota bacterium | reverse complement strand
CCCAGGGCGCCTGAGCGCTGGCGCTACGGCGCGCGGTGTAAACTTCGCACGATGACCCGCATCCTTGGCATCGACCCCGGTTCGCAACGCACCGGCATCGGCATCATCGATGCGGATGCGGGCGGTGTGTCGCGGCATGTTTTCCACACCGCGCTGGATCTGCTCGACAATGAAACCTTCCCGCTGCGCTTGAAACAGATCTTCGATGACGTGTGCGCGCTTATCGCCGAGCACCAGCCGGCCGAGGCGGCGGTGGAGCGCGTGTTCATGGCGCGCAATCCGGATTCGGCGCTCAAGCTCGGCCAGGCGCGCGGCGCGGCGATCTGCGCGATCGTGCACAGCGGCCTGCCGGTGACCGAGTACGCGGCCAAGGAAATCAAGCAGGCCGTGGTCGGCGGTGGCGGCGCGGACAAGACCCAGATCCAGCACATGGTCGGCGTGTTGCTCAACATCCCGCGCAAGTTGCAGGCCGATGCGGCCGACGCGCTTGCGGTCGCGCTCACGCATGCGCACACGCGCGCGAGCATCGAGCGCATCGGCATTCCAAGAACGGCATGGAGAAGGCGCCGATGATCGGTCGGCTGAAAGGAATCCTCGTCTCCAAGCAGCCGCCGTGGCTGGTGGTCGATGTCGGCGGCGTCGGTTATGAACTCGAGGCGCCGATGTCGACCGTGTTCGATCTGCCCGAAACCGGCCGCGAAGTGGCGCTGTTCACGCATTACGCGGTCAAGGAAGACACGGTCGCGTTGTATGGCTTCCTGCGCGAGAACGAGCGCGTGCTGTTCCGCACGATCCAGAAAGTCAGCGGCATCGGCGCGAAGATCGCGCTGGCGGTGCTGTCGGGTGCGTCCACCGACGAGTTCGCGCGCCTGGTGCAGGCGGGCGACATCGCCGCGCTGACGCGCATTCCCGGCATCGGCAAGAAAACCGCCGAGCGCATCGTGGTGGAATTGCGCGATCGCGTCGATGGTATTGCGGCCGTGCCCGGCGCCGGCGTGGCCGTACCGCGCGACGCGCAATCCGAAGCGGTGGTCGCGTTGCAGCAACTGGGTTACAAGCCTGCCGAAGCGGCGCGATTGGCCAAGGATGCGGCGACGGACGGCGACAGTGCCGAAGCGATCATCCGCAAAGCGTTGAAAGCGGCATTGCGTTGAAGGGAACCACATGAACGAGACGGCCAATCCGCAACCGGAACAAACCCGCAAGGCGCTCGCGGCAATGGCGGTAGGCACGCTCGGCGTGGTGTATGGCGACATCGGCACGAGTCCCTTGTACACGGTGCAGGCCACGTTCGGCGCACAGGGCATCGCACCCACGCCCGACAATGTGCTCGGTGTGCTCTCGCTCGTGTTCTGGTCGTTGATCCTGGTGGTGTCGGTCAAATACGCCGGTTTCATCATGCGTGCGGACAACAAGGGCGAAGGCGGCATCATGGCGCTGACCGCGCTGGCCCAGCGCAGCGTCAAGAGCAGCATCCGCGCGCGCTGGTGGATCGCCATGCTCGGCCTGTTCGGCGCATCCTTGTTTTTCGGCGACGGAGTGATCACGCCGGCGATGTCGGTGCTGTCGGCAGTGGAAGGCGTCGAAGTCGCCGCGCCCGGATTGCGCCATCTCGTGGTGCCGGTGACGGCGGTCATCATCGTGCTGCTGTTCGCATTCCAGAATCGCGGCACCGGCAAGGTCGGCGCCGTGTTCGGCCCGATCATGGCGCTGTGGTTCGTGACCATCGCCGTGTTCGGCGTGATGCAGATTGCGCAACATCCGTTCGTGCTGCGCGCACTGTCGCCGTATTACGCGATCGAATTCTTCGTGCACAACGGCATGACCGGGTTTTTCGCGCTGGGCTCGGTGGTGTTGTGCATCACCGGCGCCGAGGCGTTGTATGCGGACATGGGCCACTTCGGTCGTGCGCCGATCCGGGCGTCGTGGTTCAGTTATGTGCTGCCGGGACTGATCCTGAACTATTTCGGACAGGGTGCGTTGCTCATCGCCAATCCTGCTGCGGCGTCCAATCCGTTCTACCTGCTGGTGCCGCAGCCGCTGCTGTATCCGATGATCGCGCTGGCGACGATCGCCACCGTGATCGCTTCGCAGGCGGTAATCTCCGGCGCATTCTCCGTCGCGCGCGAGGCGATCCAGCTCGGCTACCTGCCGCGCATGGAGATCCGGCATACCTCCACGCACACGATCGGCCAGGTCTATCTGCCCTGGATCAACCGCCTGCTGCTGGTGCTGATCCTGGCGGTGGTATTCGGATTCCGTTCCTCGGCGAACCTGGCCGCGGCCTACGGCATCGCCGTGGTCGGCACGATGACGATCGATTCGATCCTGGTGCTGTTCGTGTTCCGCAACCTGTGGCAATGGCCATGGTGGCGCGTCGCGGTCGT
>JAFEEK010000035.1 GCA_018241165.1 Pseudomonadota bacterium | reverse complement strand
TTTTTGCGCTTTGTGGAAAAATTCGCATCGCTGCGCGCGCTTGCCGCAGCGCCGCTCGACGACGTGCTGGCACAGTGGTCGGGTCTGGGCTACTACAGCCGTGCGCGCAACCTGCATCGCACCGCGCAAATCTGCGTCGACCGCCATCGCGGTTCGCTGCCACGCGAGTTCGACGGTCTAGCCGCCCTGCCCGGCATCGGCCGTTCCACCGCCGGCGCGATCCTTGCGCAGGCGCACGGTTTGCGTTTTGCCATCCTCGACGGCAACGTCAAGCGCGTACTCGCGCGCCATCACGGCGTGCGTGGCTGGCCCGGCGCAACCGCGGTGCAAAACAAGCTGTGGGCGCTGGCCGATGCACACACGCCGCGCTCGCGCATCGCCGACTACACGCAGGCGATCATGGATCTGGGCGCAACCGTGTGCACACGCGCCAAGCCGCGTTGCACCGCGTGTCCGCTCAGGCGCAGTTGCATCGCCTTGCGCGATGGCGCGACGGCACAACTACCCGAGCGCAAACCTGCACGCGCGCTGCCGATACGCAAGACCGTCATGCTGTTGTTGCGCGATCGCGCCGGACGCATCCTGCTCGAACGCCGTCCGCCGACCGGCGTGTGGGCGCAGTTGTGGAGCCTGCCCGAAGCCGCGAATGCCACCGCCGCACGCCGTGATCTCGGCGCGAACATCCAACTGCATGCGCTGACGCCGTTCACGCACAGCTTCAGCCACTACCGGCTCGACGTCACGCCGATGACGGGAATCGCCGCCATGGCGCGCGGCGTCGCCGATGCACCCGACCAATGCTGGCTGCACCCGCGCGAAGCCGCAGCGCTTGGCCTGCCAGCGCCGGTGCGCAAACTCATCGAAAACCTGCCGGAGAACCCTTAGATGTCCCGCACCGTGTTCTGCGTCAAACTCCAGCGCGAAGCCGAAGGCCTTGCCTTCGCGCCCTACCCCGGCGAACTGGGCAAGCGCATCTACGCAGGAATTTCGCAGGAAGCCTGGCGCGCCTGGCTGGCGCACCAGACCATGCTGATCAACGAGAACCGGCTGTCGCCGCTGGATCCGAAGGCGCGCAAGTTCCTCGAAGGCGAAATGGAAAAATTCCTGTTCGGCGCAGGTTCGGAAACGCCGCCTGGCTACACGCCGCAAGCGTGACGGCTACTTCGCGCCGGCATCCGTGCCCGGCGCCTGGCTGGCTGCCTTCTCGTCGGCACGCAGGGCCTTGTAGTCGATCGGCTGGATTTCGCGGATGCGGCAATTCTGGTGATCGAACACGATCGAGTCGAACTTGGCGTCCACGTGCATCGAAGTGTTCTGCTCGATGCCGATTCCGCGCGCCCAATCCAGGTTGTTGCAGGATTTTTCCACGCTCACGAGGTAGGCGGTACTGATTCCGGTCCAGATCACGACCTTGTCCTTGCCGACCACCTGCCATTGCCACAAGTCGATCATCGGAATGCGTTCGACTGGGGCGCCGGCGTACTTTTGGTACTTGGCCAATTGTTGCGCCATGTAAGCGGCGGTATCGGCATGCGCGGGAAGCGCCGCGCACAGGGCGGCAATGGCAAGTGTTGGAAGAATTCGCATGGCGGCTCCTTGCGTCCGGATCATGCACGACAGACGCGCGCCTGCGCAATTTCGTCGCGCACGCCGCGTTTTTCCTTGACTCGCCGGCGCCGAACCGCTGTAATACGCGCCCCTTCGCGGCGCCGTTCGGCCCCGCACGCAAGACTCAGGGCCGGGTAGCTCAGTTGGTAGAGCAGGGGATTGAAAATCCCCGTGTCGGCGGTTCGATTCCGTCCCCGGCCACCATTTTCCGATCGTCTTTTCCGGGAATCGAACCGGGCGGTTCGATGATTCGGCGCATCCTGCGCCTCACTCTTCGGGCCAGTTTCGCTGTTCGCATTCGCTCCCGGCGAATGCAGTCCGTCCCCGGCCACCATTTTCCCCTCTCGATATTGGAAGCGAACCTTGCGCTTCGACGCATCGCCGCGAACGGATTGGGAGTATGTTCCGGCATGGATCGTCGGGAGATATCACCATGGGCGATGTCGATTACGTCTTGTCCGTGCGCGCGGTGAGCGGCGGCGCCTTCGTTGCCGATGTCGGCGCGACGCGATTCCTGCAGGTGCCCGCCGGTGCCAGCGTCAGCCCGGATCAAACCATCGGCGCGTCGGCCTGGTACAACGCCGTGCAAACTGCCGCCGCTTGGACCAATGCGCAAGGCCAGCCGCGCGGCGACCTGCTGTTCGTCGTGCACGGCTACAACAGTTCCGAGGCGGACGTGATGCAGCGCCATCGCATCGTGCAATCCGGTCTTGTGGCGCTGGGCTTCAAGGGCGTCGTCGTCTCGTTCGACTGGCCGAGCGACGACCAGGCGCTGGCCTATCTCGCCGACCGCCATCGCGCCAAGAAGACCGCGCTCAAGCTCGTGACCGACGGCATCGCCGCATTGAGCGCGCGGCAAAAACCCGATTGCGCGATCAACATCCACCTGCTGTGCCATTCGACCGGCGCGTATGTGGTGCGCGAAGCGTTCGACGACGCCGACGATACGACGCTCAAGCAGCAGGGCTGGACAGTCAGCCAGATCCTGTTTGCGGCCGGCGATATTTCCTCTGCGTCGATGAGCGCCGGCAATCCCAGCGCCGCATCCGTCTTCAACCATTGCCTGCGCCTGACCAATTATTCCAATCGCCATGATGCGGTGCTGGACATCTCCAACGTCAAGCGCCTGGGCGTCGCGCCGCGCGTGGGCCGGATCGGCCTGCCGGACGACGCGCCGGCGAGCGCGATCGAAGTCGATTGCAGCGACTATTACGCGCAATTGACCTCGGACCCGGCCGTGATGCGGCAGGACCAACCCGGCGGCATCGCCGGTGCGCAAAGCCATTCCTGGTATTTCGGCAATGCCATCTTCACGCGCGACCTGTTCGCGACGATCATCGGCATCGAGGATTCGGCGATGACGACGCGCCGCAAGAACGCCGATGGCGTGTCGCAGCTGATCCGCGGTGATTGATTTTGGCAAAGCGTGTCAACGCATTATGAATCCCGAAGCGCAAAACCACTGGAACCGCGTCTACACGACCAAGGCGACCGATGCGGTGAGCTGGTACCAGACTCAGCCGCGAAATTCGCTGGAGCTGATCGCCGCGGCGAACTTGGCATCGGATGCGCCGATCATCGATGTCGGTGGCGGCGCATCGGTGCTCGTGGATTGTCTGCTGGATGCCGGGCACACGGCGCTTTGCGTGCTGGATATTTCCGGTGCGGCGCTGGATGCGGCGCGGAAACGCCTGCGCGCACGCGCCGGGTCGGTGCGCTGGATCGAGGCCGATGTGCGCGAGTTCGACCCACCACAACGCTACGACTTGTGGCACGACCGCGCGGCGTTCCATTTCCTCACCGATGCGGGCGATCGCGCGGCGTACGTGGCGACTGTGCGGCGCAGTCTTAACCCGCGCGGACACGTCGTCGTCGCCACGTTTGCGCTGGATGGTCCGCCGCGCTGCAGCGGGTTGAACGTGGCGCACTACGACGCGCAATTGCTGCACGCCGAATTCGGTGCGGGATTCGAGTTGCTTGATTCTCGCCGTGAGATGCACACCACGCCGAACGGCTCTGAACAATCGTTCACCTGGGCACACCTGCAACTGCGCTAACATTTGCGGATGCATTTGCAGTTTCTCGACCTCGACGGTTCCATCGCAGCGCAAACCTCTGTGTGCACGGTCGCGCCGTGGGATTCGGTTACCACCATCGATTTGCGGGATCTCGGGCCACGGCTGCGCCTGTGGAGCCGCGATCGCACGATCCGCCTCGCGCGTGAACGCATCGCTGCGCAGTCGCTGGATGGCCCTGCCCTGCACCTGATCGGTTCCGGCGACTTTCACCATCTTGCCGCCGTGTTGATGGAAAAGGCGCGCGAACCCGTCACCGTCATCCACATCGACAACCATCCGGACTGGGTGCGCCTGGCGCCGCGCTGGCATTGCGGATCGTGGATCAATCGAGCTTTGCGGCTACCCGCGGTACAGCGCGTGATCACGCTCGGTCCGTGCAGCGACGATCTGGTGCGGCCAGACTTGAAGGGCGGCAACCTGCCCGCGCTGGCCAGCGGAAAACTCGTACTCTTCCCGTGGGAACACGCGCCGTCGCGGGTCTGGCGGCGGATACCCGATG
>JAFEEK010000359.1 GCA_018241165.1 Pseudomonadota bacterium | reverse complement strand
GTACAACACGCTGCCGCACAGCGTATCGACGCCGCCGACGATGGCGGCATCCGCGAAACCGGCATGCAGCAGTCGTTGCGCGCTTGCGAAAACCTTGGCGCTGGACGAGCATGCCGTCGCGATGGTCAGACAGGGTCCGTGCACGCCCAACGCCTGCTGCACGAAGGCGCCGAGGGCATGCGACTCGTGCACGCGGCGCTCGCGCTGCGTCCGATCGAAACGGCCATCGGTGCGCAGTTCGCGATACGCGCGTTCGGTTTCGCCGATGCTCGAGGTCGAAGTGCCCAGGATCAGGACCACGCGCGATGCACCGTAGTGTTCGATGGCCGCAAGCGCCCGTTCGCGGAATCCGTCGGTGTTCAGCGCCATCCAGGCAAGGCGATGGTTGCGCGATTCCCATGCTGCCCAGTTCGACGGCAGCGGTGAATCCTCGATCCCGCCGACGCGGCCGATCCAGCACGGCAGCGGATATTCGACAAGATCGCTTTCGCGCAAACCGGATCTGCGTTCGACCAGCGCGCGTGCGAGCGCCGCGCGACCGCGGCCGGCGGCGCAGGTGACGGTATGGGCGGCAACGGCGAGTGGAGCGGATTCGGCAGACAAGCGCGAGAGAAGATCGATAGCGGCGCGAAAGTATAGCAATGCCCGGCGATGCGTTTGCTACCATTGGCGTCGGCACGGCGGGATTGGCGTGCCAGGGACTCAAACTACCTGCTTCGGGAGATTTCCATGTTGCGTTCGCGTTTGTCTTTGCTCTGGTTGGTGCCCGCACTGATGCTGCTGATGGCGTTTCGGCAGGTCCCGTTGCAAGATCCCGCGCCGCTCGCGGTGCCAGCCAAGTTGACCATGGTGCAGGTGGCCAAGGCGGTCAAACAGGCCTTGGTCAAGCGCGAGTGGCTGATCAACTCCGATCAACCCGGAAAGCTGACGGCAACCTATGCGCGCCGCGATTTCAGCGTGCAGATCGGCATCGCCTACGATCGCCAGCAAGTGCAGATCACCTACCTCGGCAGCAGTAACCTCAAGTACGAGGTCAAAAACGGCCAGCGCTGGATTCACAAGAATTACCAAAGCTGGATCCAGAACCTGGAAACCGACATCAGCGGCAACATGGCGATGGAAAACTTCTGAGCGTATTGCGATGACCGCGCCGCGCG
>JAFEEK010000358.1 GCA_018241165.1 Pseudomonadota bacterium | reverse complement strand
GATGTTCCTGCTGTTGCTGTTGTTGGGATTTGTCTACTGCTGGAAGAAGGGAGCATTGGAGTGGGAGTAACAGATACCACCGTCGCGAAGAACCTTTTCCACAACCCGGTGCCGACCGGACCGGTAGAGGACATCCTGCGTCCGGGCGACGACAACCCGTTGTTGCAGCGCGGCTTCGTCACCACCCAGGTCGACACCTTGCTGAACTGGGCGCGCACCGGTTCGATGTGGCCGATGACGTTTGGCCTGGCCTGTTGCGCGGTGGAAATGATGCACGCGGGCGCGGCTCGTCTCGATCTTGATAGATATGGCGTGGTGTTTCGCCCCAGCCCGCGCCAGTCCGACGTCATGATCGTCGCCGGCACCCTGGTCAACAAGATGGCGCCGGCGCTGCGCCGCGTCTACGACCAGATGCCGAATCCGAAGTGGGTCATCTCGATGGGCTCGTGCGCGAATGGCGGCGGCTACTACCACTATTCGTATTCCGTGGTGCGCGGCTGCGACCGCATCGTGCCGGTCGATGTCTACGTGCCGGGCTGCCCGCCGACGGCCGAGGCGCTGATCTACGGCATCCTGCAATTGCAGAAGAAGATCCGCCGCACCGAATCGATTTCGAAGAAGGCGAGCGGCGCATGAGCGCGGATGCCGGCACGCTCGCGCAGCGCCTGAACGCGCACCTGGGCGAGAAGATCGCCGCCACGCACGAGTGGCGCGGCGAGATCACCCTTGAAATCACGCCGGAAAACTGGCTCGCTGTTGCGCAACATTTGCGCGACGACGCGGAATTCCGCTTCGAGCAGCTGATCGACGTGTGCGGCGTGGATTACCTCGGCTACGGCCAGGTCGAATGGGACACGACCGATGTCACCTCGACCGGATTCTCGCGCGGCGTGGAAGGCGAAAGCGCCGGCCGCTTCGACTGGGCCAACCGTCCGCGCACCGGCGCCGGGCACAAACGCTTCGCCGTGGTCGCGCAATTGACTTCGATCGCGAACAATTGCCGCGTGCGCCTGCGCTGCCATGCGCACGACGATTCGCTGCCGGTGGTGCCGTCGCTGGTGCCGCTGTGGCCGATCGCGAACTGGTTCGAACGCGAGGCGTTCGACCTGTTCGGCATCGCCTTCGAAGGCCACCCCGACTTGCGCCGCATCCTCACCGACTACGGCTTCGTCGGCCATCCGTTCCGCAAGGATTTCCCGCTGATCGGCAATGTCGAGGTGCGTTTCGACGAAAAACTCGGCCGCGTCATCTACGAGCCGGTGACCAGCGTGGTGCCGCGCGTGACCGTGCCGCGCGTGCTGCGCGAGGATTCCGATCTGATGCAGGCCCGGGCCGAAGCCGCCGACAAGTGGCGGGAGAACTGAGCATGCAGGAAATCAAG
>JAFEEK010000357.1 GCA_018241165.1 Pseudomonadota bacterium | reverse complement strand
CGCCACGCCCGCCACGGCGCGCGCACCGCGAGCGTCCACGGCAGCACCATCGCCGGCAGCACCATGAAATACCACCACAGCGGACGCCGGTGCGCGAAGCTGTTCGCCATGCGGTCGACGGTCTGACGCAGGAAGATCGCGTTCGCGTATTTTTCGCCACCCATGATTGCCGCCGGAATCGCCCAGGCCAGCGCGATTGCCGCACCGCACAGCACGGCTAGCCCGGTCATCGCGTACCAGCGACGCTTGTTTGCGCGCGCGGTCTGGCTCCACCACGGGCCGAGCAGCAGCGCGAAGCCGGCATCGAGCAGCACGACCGGGCCTTTGGCCAGTATCCCGAGACCGAAACCGAGCGCAAGCAGCAGCAATCCGCGTCGCCAACGTCCCGCATCCCAATCCAGCGCGCCATGCAGGGCGAGCAGCACGAACGTCGCGAGCAGCACATCGAACATGATCGCGCTGGAAAAGATCGCGAAGAACACGATGCCGAACAGGATCGTGACGGCGCGGCTGGCGAGCGCCGCATCCGGTTCCAGCCGCAACACCAGTCGCCGGAACAGCGCCAGCGACGCGAACGAGGCGGCGAGCACGCCCAGGCGCACCGCCCACACGTGCATGCCGGCGAACAGCCAGCCAACGTTGATCAGCCAGAACAGCAACGGCGGCTTGTCCGAATACGGCGCACCGTTCAGGTGCGGCACGAGGAAATCCAGGTGCAGGCGCATCTCCCACGCCACCGCCAGATATCGCGTCTCGTCGATCGGCAGGGCGGGCAGGAACAGCGCGACCGGCAGGATCAGCAACAGCCACCACAAGCGGCCATCGTCGGCAAGGTGGCGCAGGAATCGCGCAAGGGAGGAATCAGGCATCGTCGGCACGCGGGATCGGCAATTGGACGGCGCATTTTGCCACGCGGAACCCTTGCAATGATCCGCATCAGCGCGAATGTCCGCGGACAGCGGTAAACTTGGCACAGTCCTTTTCCTGTTTTTTCCCATGTCCAGCATTCCCTTCGTTCCCGATGG
>JAFEEK010000356.1 GCA_018241165.1 Pseudomonadota bacterium | reverse complement strand
GGCCTGGGCAAGCCGAACGAGTTGCTCAATGCGCTGTATGCGGCCGCGGCGCACGATGCGTCGCTGAGGTTCGACATCTACACCGCGCTGTCGCTGGCGCGTCCCAAGGCGAAGAGCGATCTGGAGCGGCGATTCCTCGAGCCGTTCCTCGAACGTCAATTCGGCAAGAACTATCCGGACCTGGCCTGGGTCGCAGCGCAGCATGCGAACGCGCTGCCGGCGAACATCCGCGTGCACGAGTTCTACCTGCAGTCCGGCGCCATGCTCGGCGTGGCGCAGTCGCAGCGCGATTACGCGAGCCTGAACTACACCCACGCGGCGCGCGATCTGGCCGGCGTCGGCATCAATGTCGTCGTGCAGATCATCGCGGTGCGCGGGCAGGGCATGCAGCGGCAGTACAGCCTGGCCTGCAATCCGGATACGACGTCCGATCTGCTCGATCGCATGGCGGCGATCGGTGCGCCGCGTCCCCTGATGATCGGAGTGATCCACGCGGAATTGCCGTTCATCGGCAACGAGGCGCTGGTCGATGAATCGTTCTTCGATATCGTCCTCGACGATCGGGCTTCGTCGCATGCGTTGTTCGCGCTGCCGCGCTCGGCGGTGGATACGACCGAGTACGCGCTTGGCCTGCACGCCAGCACCTTGGTGCGCGATGGCGGCACCTTGCAGATCGGCATCGGTGCACTGTCGGACGCGCTGGTGCATGCGTTGTTGCTGCGGCACGCGCACAACGCCGACTATCGTTTCGCATTGGCTGCGCTCGGCAATATCGATGCGAATCTTGCCGCGCGCTGCGGCGGCGTGGATACGCTGACGCGCGGATTGTACGGCGCCAGCGAGATGGTGATGGACGGTTTCATGTACCTGGCCCGCGCCGGAATTCTTTCACGGCGTGTCTATGACGATCTGGATGTCGAAAAAGCGCTGGCGACGGGACGCGACGTGGATGTATCCCGCCGTGCTGATGGCCGCTATCTGCGCGGCGCGTTCTATCTGGGTTCGAAGGCCTTCTACGACTGGTTGCGTAAATTGGATGGCGCGGACTTCGACGGCCTGTCGATGACCCGTGTATCGGACATCAACCAGCTTTACGGCGGACGCGAGACGCTGGATGCGTTGCAGCGTCGCGACGCGCGCTTCTTCAATACTTGCATGATGGCGACCCTGCTGGGCGCTGCCGTTTCGGACACGCTGGAAAACGGCCAGGTCGTCAGCGGCGTCGGCGGACAATACAACTTCGTGGCGATGGCGCATGCGCTCGCCGGCGGGCGCTCGATCCTGATGCTGCGCAGCACGCGCAAGAGTGGTGGCAAGCTGCGCTCGAACATCGTCTGGAACTACGGCGAGTGCACGATCCCGCGCCACCTGCGCGACATTTACGTGACCGAATACGGCGTCGCCGACCTGCGCGGCAAGTCCGACGAAGACTGCATCATCGCCATGCTCGGCATCGCCGATGCGCGCTTCGTCGACGGACTCGCCGCGCAAGCCAAGTCGGCCGGCAAGCTGCGCCGGGATTTCGCCATCCCCGCCGCGTGCCGACAGAACACGCCCGCGCAACTGGCGATCGCGCTGGCGCCGCATCGCGAGCGCTTTCCGCTTTTTCCGTTCGGCAGCGATTTCGACGATACGGAATTGCGCCTGCTGCCTGCCTTGCAGAGGTTGCAGGCGCTGGCGACAAACAAACTGCGCCTGGTCGCTTTCGTCATTGGGGCTTTGCTATCGGGTAGCCCGCGTCCGGCGGATGCCGGCCTGTATGCGCGCATGGATTTGGCGCGTCCACGGGGCTTGCGCGAACGCCTGACGCGGCGACTGCTGGCGCGGGCCCTGCACAAGCGCTGAAAGGGGCGCGCGAGGCGGCCGCGGACCGGCGGGAGTATACTTGGCGTTCGTGGACAGGGGTGTTCAATGAGCGTGTTGTTCGATCGATTGGCCAGCGCATTGCCGGAACGGCATGCTCCGCGGCGCAATTCGTTCGCCAGCGACGCCAGATCC
>JAFEEK010000355.1 GCA_018241165.1 Pseudomonadota bacterium | reverse complement strand
TCCCAACCACCGGGCAGGCGCTGGCCGGAATGGCGACGCACGAACGCGCGCAGGCGCGGATCGCGTGCAAGCTGCGCATTGATCGCGGCGATGTCGGCATCCGTATCGAACAGGCGACGCACGCGCATGCACAGTTCCTGCAAGCGCGCCGCATCCGGAAAATCGACGTCGAGCGCAAGCGCGTCCGCGTCGCGCGTTTCCGATACGCGCAGCGTGCCGGCCTTGCCATCGAACGCGAAGCGGCGCGTGTAGCTTGTCGCATCCACCGTCTCGATGCCGGGAATCGCGCGACGCGCGAAAAACGCAAGCAGCGCGGAAAAATCGTATGGCGCACGATAGGGAATGCGCAACGTCAGCGTGTTCGATGCGGGCGTAGCGGATTCGTCGCGCCGTAGATCGCGCGGAGCACGTTTGTATCCGGCCAGAAACGCAGCATTGAAGCGGCGCAAGCTCGCGTAACCGGCGGCATGTGCGATGTGCGTGATCGGCAATGACGTTTCCGTCAACAGCTTCTTTGCGAACAGCAGGCGTCGCGTTGCCGCGATTTCCAAAGGTCCCGCGCCGAGTTCTTCCACGAACAAACGGCGCAAATGACGTTCGCCGACACCGATGCGGCGCGCGAGTTGCGCGACGGAGCAATCGTCCAGCGCACCGGCATCGATCATGCGCAACGCGGCCGCGACGAGTTCGCTGCGCGCGCGCGTCAGCGGCGTGCCGGGCGCCGCTTCCGGTCGGCAACGCAGGCATGGCCGAAAACCTGCGCTCGCGGCAGCGGCAGCGTTCGCGAAATATTCGACGTTGCGCGCGTGTGCAGTCGGCGCGGGACACACCGGGCGGCAATAGATGCCGGTCGTGCGCACGGCGGTGAAGAACAGGCCGTCGAAACGCGCGTCGCGGGTCAGGCGGGCCTGTTCGCAGACTTTGGGGTCGATGGAATATGCCGTGGACATGGCGGCGATCCTAATGCCGCGGCGATACCGAAACTAGCCGTTTTCGGCTATGGATGCCGCTTACGCGAAATACCTGCTGACGCTCAAATCCAGTGCAAGGCAGAAGC
>JAFEEK010000354.1 GCA_018241165.1 Pseudomonadota bacterium | reverse complement strand
TGCGCAGGCGAACCAGATCGTCGACAAGGCCAAGACCGACGCGCTGCTCGAAGCCGCGCGCGTGAAGGCCTCGGCGCAGGCCGACATCGACGGCATGGTCGGCAAGGCGCGCCAAGCGCATCGCCGAAGGCCTGTCCGCGGCCGAACGCGCGCAAGCCGAATTGAAGGATGCCGACGCCCGCGTGGCCGAGGAAATCAAGAAGGCGCGCGCGCAGGCGACGGAAATCGTCGACAAGGCGCATGCGCAGGCGAACCAGATCGTCGACAAGGCCAAGACCGACGCGCTGCTCGAAGCCGCGCGCGTGAAGGCCTCGGCGCAGGCCGACATCGACGGCATGGTCGGCAAGGCGCGCGAAGCGCTGCGCGGCCAGGTCGCGGCTCTCGCCGTGCAGGGCGCGTCGAAGATCGTCCAGCGCGAAATCGATCCGGCCGCGCACAAGGCGCTGCTCGACCAGCTCGTCACGGAAATCTGACGATGAGCGAACCGCTGACCCTCGCCCGACCGTATGCGCGCGCCGCGTTCGAAACGGCGCGTGCGCACAACGCCCTGGCCGCGTGGTCGGGCAACCTGCGCTTCGCTGCGCAGGCGATGGCCGATGCGCGCGTGAGCGCGATCGCGGGCGATCCGCGCCTGTCCCACGCCGAACTCGTCGGCCTGCTGTTGCCGCCGGGCGAAGCTGCGGATTCGCCGTTCGCGGCGTTCCTTTCGCTGCTCGTCGAGAACCGGCGCGTCAACCTCACCGCCGACATCGCCGCGCTGTTCGAGGAGCTCAAGCGCGAATCCGAACGCACGATCCGCGTGACCTTGCGCTCGGCCAGCGAAATCCCGGCCGACCGCGCGGATGCGATCAAGGCGGCGCTGAAAAAGCGCTTCGCGCGCGAGATCGAGCTGGAACAGCGCATCGATCCGGGCGTGATCGGCGGCGCCGTGATCGACGCCGGCGATGTGGTCATCGATGGTTCGGTGCGTGGACGTTTGGAACGACTGCAAAGCGCGTTGGCGCAGTAAACGCTCGTCATCCCGGCTTTCGCCGGGATGACGAACAAAGCTTAAAGAGGTAACGCGAAAGACACCGTATTCCAGCCTTCGCTGGAATGACGAACAAAGCTTAAAAGTGAACGGGTGCACGCCCTTTGACTTTTGAACTTTGACTTCAACCACAGGCACGGGCGATCGCGTCCGCGCTCGAGGAACCCATCATGGCAACTGCACTGAATCCGTCCGAAATCAGCGAACTGATCCGCACCCGCATCGAAAAGGTCAAGCTTGCCGCCGAAGCGCGCAACGAAGGCACCATCGTGTCGGTATCGGACGGCATCATCCGCATCCACGGCCTGGCCGACGTGATGTCGGGCGAAATGATCGAACTGCCGAACAACGGCACGGCGCTGGCGCTGAACCTGGAGCGCGATTCGGTCGGTGCGGTCGTGCTCGGCGAATACGAGTACCTGACCGAAGGCGACACGGTCAAGACCACCGGCCGCATTCTCGAAGTGCCGGTCGGCCCGGAACTGCTCGGACGCGTCGTCGACGCGCTCGGCAATCCGATCGACGGCAAGGGCCCGATCAACGCCAAACTGTCCGACAAGATCGAGAAGGTCGCTCCGGGCGTGATCTGGCGCAAGTCGGTGAGCCAGCCGGTGCAGACCGGATACAAATCCGTCGACTCGATGATCCCGATCGGCCGCGGCCAGTGCGAGCTGATCATCGGCGACCGCCAGACCGGCAAGACCGCGCT
>JAFEEK010000353.1 GCA_018241165.1 Pseudomonadota bacterium | reverse complement strand
TTCAAATCGGCCAAGGCGATTCCGATCGCCGGCGCGAAAGAAGATGCCGCACAGATGGAACGCGCTTTCGCCGAAGTGGACAAGGAACTGGCCGCCGGCAATATCGTGTGCATCTTCCCGGAAGGCGGCATCACCCGCGACGGCACGATGCAGCCGTTCCGGCCGGGCGTCGAGCGCATCCTCGCGACCCGACCCGTGCCGGTGGTGCCGCTGGCGCTGCGCGGCCTGTGGGGCAGCATCTTCAGCCGCGCGGATTCCGCGCTCGGTCGCCTGCGCCTGCCGCGCCGGTTCTGGTCGAAGATCGAACTTGTGGCGGGGCCGCCCGTGCCTGCCGCACAGGCCAGCGCCGAGCTGCTTGAAGCGAAAGTGCGCGAGCTGCGCGGCGAGGCGGCTTAGAAAAATCCGCCAAGCACCACCAGCGCGATCAACGTCAGCCACACGATCAGCACGCGACGCACCAGCACCATCGCATCATCGAGCGCGACCAACGGACTGTGCGCATCGGCGCTACCGTTGGCGGCGACATCGGCAGCGACGCTGGCGCGGCCAATGGCGTCGAGAAATCCCAGATCCAGATTCGCGTAACCCAGCGCGTGCGCTCGATGGTAGTCGCGCCATGCGGCGAAAACCGCATCGAAATTCGAAGCCAGCGCGAGCGCCAACGCCATCAGATGCGCTGGCAGCCAGTCGAGCAGCGCGGCGAAATTGCGCGCGAGCCGGGATTCGTCGGTCGCGGCCGTTGCGGCAAGCAGTTGCGCGAGTCGAACCACGAGCGCACCGACGGGCCCGATCACGACGAACCAGAACAACACGCCGAACCAGCGCGTGAGCGCGGCCTCGAAAATTGCCGAAACGAGATTTTCCGCGGCGAACGGCAACTGCGTGTTGTCGCCGTCGCGGCGCAGCGCCTGTGCGGCAGCCAGGCGCGACGCGCTGTCGGGCGCCTTGTCGATGGCCTCGACATCGCGCTCCAGGTCGCGCGGACCCCAACAGTAGTACAGCACGACGACGGCGAACGCGAACTCGACGAGGCCGAACCACGCGCCGCGCAATCCAACCTGCAGCAACGCGCACGCCAGCGCGGGCAGGCCGATGCC
>JAFEEK010000352.1 GCA_018241165.1 Pseudomonadota bacterium | reverse complement strand
GAGCGCCCGCTGGTCGCGCTCGCCGATGCGCCCGAAGCCGGATTCTTCGGCCGCATGTCCGACGGCATCTGGCTGTGGTTCAAGGGCGACCAGAAAGTGGAAATAGCATCCACCCCGAATACGCAATGACATCGAACCCCACAAGATCGCCGCAATGAAATCGACCGACGACATCGCGCCGCAGAATCCGCAGCAGGGATTCCAGTTCCCCGGCGTGCTGGAGATCACCGCGATGGGCAATGCGCGCGCCAGGCTCGAAGATGAAGTGCAGCGCATCATCCGCGACGCAGGCCTGGACGTGCTGGTCGAGGCCGTGCGCGTGCGTCCGTCGCGCGAGGGCAACTTCGTGTCGGTCACGGCAAGCTTCCTGTGCCCGACGCGCGCGAAGTACGACGAGATCCACGCCGCGCTGCGCGCGCACCCTGACGTGCGCTGGACGCTATGACGCCGTGACCGAACTGCTCGTCCGCCGTCTGCCCGGCCTGTCGCCTTACGAACCCGTATGGCGCGCGATGCAGGCATTTACCGATGCGCGCACGCCGCAGACGCCGGATGAATTGTGGGTCGTCGAACACGCGCCGGTGTTCACCTTGGGCCAGGCCGGCAAGTGGGAACACGTGCTCAACCCGGGCGATATTCCCGTGATTCCGGTCGATCGTGGCGGCCAGGTGACGTACCACGGCCCCGGCCAGATCGTGGCCTATCCGCTGATCGACCTGCGCCGCGCCGGCATCGGCGTGCGCGACTACGTGCAGCGCATCGAACAGGCGGTGATCGACACCTTGGCCGAATGGAACATTACTGCTGCGCGCCGCGACGGCGCGCCGGGCGTGTACGTGAACGGCGCGAAGATCGCCGCGCTCGGCATCCGCGTGCGCCGTGGCTGCACTTTCCATGGCCTGGCGTTCAATATTGCGATGGATCTGGAACCTTTCCATCGCATCAACCCCTGCGGATTTCAGGGCCTGCAAGTCACGCAAGTGCTAGACTTGGGCGGCCCGTCGCGGCTGGCCGACGTGGAATCCGTGCTGGTGGCCGAATTGGCGCGCCAATTCGGCT
>JAFEEK010000351.1 GCA_018241165.1 Pseudomonadota bacterium | reverse complement strand
GGGTCAACGCCAGTTCCACCGCCGCGCGCGGGTAGTAGCGTTGGCCGCTTTGCGAATCGGCCACGCGCGCGCCGCAGGCCCACGACACCCAGAAATCCGCCTGCTTGTTGCCGAAGCGGTTCTTGCCCGGCGTGGCATCGCGACCGAGCAGGCGCGCGCCGATCACGATGCGGCCCGGATATTTTTTCGCCGCTGCCAGCAGGCGCTGCAAATCCGCGGCGGCATGCTGGCCGTCGCCGTCCATCGTCAGCACGCCGGCGGCGCGCAGTTCCAGCGCACGGCGGAATCCGTCCTGCAACGCGCTGGCCTTGCCCTGCGGCGAGGCGTGGCGGATGCATTCCACAGGCAGGTCTGCAATCGCCGCGCCGGTGCCGTCGCTGGAGCCGTCGTCCACAATGATCACTTTTCCACAATGCGCCAACGCGTCCTGCGCCACGGCGCGGATCGCGCGTTCCTCGTTCAGCGCCGGAATCACCACCACGTTGCCGTCCCCAGGTTCGGTCAAAACGAAATCTCCATGTCCAGTGAAAGTGCCGGCCCGGCTGCCACGTGCAACCGGCCCGGTTCGCGTCGCGCAAACGCGGCCAGCAACGGCAGGCCGGCGGCGGCGGGATTGCCGATGGCGCTAGCGTGCAGGAGCGGCGGCGCGGACGCAACCTCGCCCGCTTGCATGCGCAGGCGCGCGAACGCGCGCGACGATTGCGGCGCCAGCACGAAGGCCACGGCAAATGCGCGGCGACTGGGGATCGCGTCGCGCAATGGCCCGCATGCGGCGACATCGCTGGCAACCAGCAGCACGGGTTCGGATTCGACGCGCGCGCGTACCGCGGCTTCGAACAGGCCGGCGCCAAAGCTCGCCACGCCCGCGCTGACTGCGGTCGAAGCGCGCATGCAGCCGCTGGCAATGGTCCAATAACCCGCCGGCGCGTTATGCACCGAATTGTGGAACTTCGTCGGCGAAACCTCGTTCGGCGCGTGCGCCAGTGTCGCGCACAGGTAGTCGTTGATCGCGATATCGCCGTAGGCAGACGCGAACACATGCGCGAGGTCGCCTGGATCGCGCTGCGCCATCGCGCAGGCCTGTTGCGCCGCTTCCACGGCGATCAGCACCGATTCCGGCGCGCGGCGACGCTCGCTTGCGGGCAGTATGGCCGCCGGCGGCCGCGCAGCATTGTCTGCCGTGTCCTTCGCGTTTTTCGCCAGTGCAGCGCGCGCCGCCGGCCAGTCAGCAAATTCCGGCGACCACACGCCAATGCCTTCGATGTCGATCGTCAGCGCCGGGCTCATGCGTCTGCCGCCGCGAAGGCGAGGCAACAGTTGTTGCCGCCGAATCCGAACGAGTTGGACAACGCCACGCGCACGCGCCGCGAGGTGTTGTCGATGCGGATCTGCGGCCCGCAGGCCGCATCGAGCACACGCGTATTCAACGTGCCCGGAGCGAATCCGTGTTCGATCGCGAGCAAGGCGACGCAGGCCTCGACGATGCCGGCCGCGCCGAGCGTGTGTCCGGTCCAGCCCTTGGTCGAACTCGCGAACGTCGTGGCGGGAAACAGCCGCGCGATCAGTGCCGCTTCCACTTCGTCGTTCTGCCGGCTCGCGGTGCCGTGCAGGTTGATGTAGTCGACATCGTGCGCGCGCAAACCGGCCTGTGTCAGCGCTTCGCGCAGCGCGCGTTCGGCGCCCAGGCCTTGCGGATGCGGAGCCGACATGTGGTGGGCGTCGGCGGATTCGCCGCAGCCGATCAGACGCGGCGCGGACTCATCCGCTTGGCGATTTTCGAGCAGGGCGAATCCGGCCGCCTCGCCGAGCGACAGGCCGCGACGATCCGCGTCGAAAGGACGGCACGGCTCGGGCGATACCAGTTCCAGCGCGCTGAAACCGTACAACACGCTGCCGCACAGCGTATCGACGCCGCCGACGATGGCGGCATCCGCGAAACCGGCATGCAGCAGTCGTTGCGCGCTTGCGAAAACCTTGGCGCTGGACGAGCATGCCGT
>JAFEEK010000350.1 GCA_018241165.1 Pseudomonadota bacterium | reverse complement strand
TTGCGAATATCGGTCGGCTTCACGGACTGCTCCACGACAACGCTGTCGCCCCGAGTCTACCCGCGTGAAAGCAGTCTGAGAAGCCGCTTTTTTTCCGTATCAGCGACGCATGGCGATGCACTCGATCTCGACACGTGCATTCATCGCCAGCCCGTTGCAGCCCAGCGCGCTGCGCGCCGGCGGATTCTTCGGGAAG
This sequence comes from Pseudomonadota bacterium, assembly GCA_018241165.1. Lineage (GTDB taxonomy): Bacteria > Pseudomonadota > Gammaproteobacteria > Xanthomonadales > Rhodanobacteraceae > Rudaea. The sequence goes on along the minus strand of JAFEEK010000350.1, from coordinate 1,572 downwards.
AATTTCTTGTACTCGGCGTTCATCGCCGGCCATTGCGCCATGTCGGCCAACATCACCGTGACCTTGACCACGCGCTCCATCGATGAGTTGTAGCGCGCGAGCACGCGGCTGATGTTCGCCAGCGCGTGGCGGGTTTCCTCGGCGATGCCGCCCGCCACCAATTTTCCGTTCGTATCGGTGCCGATCTGTCCGGACAAGAACAACATCTGGCCGACTTCCACGGCTTCGGAAAACGGCATTCCCGGAACTGCGGTGAACGGATGGAACACGGGCTCGACGTTCGTTGCGTTCTGCATGATCTTCCTCCTGCGGATAGGCTGTCGCATTGCAACACAAAATCCGCCACAATGCGCCGCCGCCGGGGTTTTGCCGGCCCCCCGGAATGCCGATGCTGTACCAATTGCACGAATTCAACCGCAACCTGTTCAATCCGCTGCTGGCCTGGTCGCAGACCAGCGCCAAGATGCTATCGGCTCCCGAGAGCTGGCTGTCGCAACTGCCCTTCGCGCAACGTGCCGCGGCCAATTGCGAACTGGTCTACCGGCTCGGCAAGGATTACGAAAAACCGGCCTTCGGGATCCAGACCGTCAACGCACACGGCCAGGACGTCGCCATCCTCGAACGCGTGGCGCTTTCCAAACCTTTCTGCAACCTGCTGCGCTTCAAGCGCTTCAGCGACGACGTGCCGACGCTCGCCGCGCTGAAGGACGATCCAGTTGTGCTGGTGGTCGCACCGCTGTCCGGCCACCACTCCACGTTGTTGCGCGATACCGTGCGCACCCTGCTGCCGGAACACAAGGTGTATCTCACCGACTGGATCGACGCACGCATGGTGCCGGCAAACGCCGGTTCGTTTCATCTGGATGACTACGTTGCGTACATGCGCGAGTTCATCGCCCACATCGGCGCGAAAAGCCTGCATGTGATCAGCGTGTGCCAGCCGACCGTGCCGGTACTCGGCGCGATCGCACTGATGGCGGCCAACGGCGAACCCGTACCGCGCAGCATGACCTTGATGGGCGGCCCGATCGACACGCGCGAGAGCCCCACCAGCGTCGACGATCTGGCCACGCACAAATCGATGTCGTGGTTCGAAAACACGCTGGTGCAGGAAGTGCCGGAGAATTATCCCGGCCGCGGCCGCCGCGTGTATCCGGGCTTCTTGCAGCACGCGGGATTCCTCGCCATGAATCCGGGACGGCACTTCATGTCGCATTGGGATTTCTACGAGAACCTGTGCCGTGGCGACCAGGAAGACGCCGACGCGCACCGGCGCTTCTACGACGAATACAACGCCGTGCTCGACATGCCGGCCGAGTACTACCTCGATACCATCAAGACCGTTTTCCAGGATCACGCGCTGCCACTGGGCAAATGGGATGTCGCCGGCGAGCGCGTGCGCCCGCAGGCGATTCGCAACACCGCACTGTTCACCATCGAAGGCGAACTCGACGATATTTCAGGGCTCGGCCAGACCCGCGCGGCGCACTCGCTGTGCACCGGCATCGCGGCAAAGCGCAAGCGTCACCTGACCGTCGAAGGCGCCGGCCACTACGGCATCTTCAGCGGACG
>JAFEEK010000034.1 GCA_018241165.1 Pseudomonadota bacterium | reverse complement strand
GCACGGTTGCGCGCTGGTGGCAAGGATGAATTTGCTGCCGTCTTCGTTGAGACGGAAACGTTGCAGGCGCTGCTGCGCCAGCATGTAGGCCATCATCTCGGCGTGCGCGACGGAACAATTTTGCGGTACCACTCGATTCACGCCGATCGAAACCAGTCGCCCCTCGCCAGTGAAAACCGCCGCGCCGAACGGACCGCCGCCGCGGTTCTCGACATTGCCGCGCGCCAGCTCGATCGCGAGCGCAACCTTGGCGTCATCGTCAGGATACAGGCGCGAATCGTCGAACTTGTCGCGCAGCCATAGCGGCAGGGTGAGATGGAGTTGGGCGGGGATCATTTGCCTGCCGCCTTCGCCCACGAATCGCGCAGGGTCACGGCGCGATTGAACACCGGCTTGCCGGGTGCATGATCGTGGCGGTCGGCGACGAAAAAGCCCAGACGCTCGAACTGGACCGCGGCTTCGGGCGAGGTGTCGGCAAGCGAAGCTTCCAGCCAGCCGTGCACGATACGCTTTGAGTCAGGATTCAGGTGATCGCGATACGTCTTGCCGTCGCTGTCGTCGTCGGGATTGACCACGTTGAACAGACGGTCATACAGGCGCACTTCGGCGGCGATGGCGTGCCGCGCGCTGACCCAATGGATCGTGCCTTTGATCTTGCGCTCCGCGCCCGCCATGCCGTGGCGCGTGTCGGGATCGAGCGTGCAGCGCACCGCCGTCACGATGCCGGATGCGTCTTTTTCTACTTCTACACATTTGACGATGCCGACGCCGCGCAGGCGTACTTCGCCGCCGGGCGCGAGGCGATGGAAGCCCTTGACCGGTACTTCCATGAAATCCTCGCGCTCGATCCACAACTCGCGCGAAAACGCGACGCTGCGCGTGCCGAAGGTCTCGTTTTTGGGATGATTCGGAAATGTCAGCGTTTCGGCGTGATCGGCCGGCAGGTTCGTAATGACCAGCTTGAGCGGATCGAGCACGGCGAAACGGCGTGGCGCGCTCGCATCCAGAACTTCGCGCACGCAGCCTTCGAGTACCGAAAACTCGATCGTGGAATTTTGTTTGGTTATGCCCGCGCGTTCCCAGAACGTGCGGATTGCGGCGGCCGGAAATCCGCGCCGACGCACGCCCGAGAGCGTCGGCATGCGCGGATCATCCCAACCGGCGACGAGGCCGTCCTGCACCAGCGCCATCAACTTGCGCTTGCTCATCACCGTGTAGTCGAGGTTGCCGCGCGCGAATTCGATCTGGCGCGGCGTGCTCACGACTGTCTTGAATCCGGCATCGACGAGCGATTTCACCAGCTCGGGATGATTGGCCAAGTCGATCTGCGCCAGGCACCAGTCGTAGAGCGGGCGGTGATCCTCGAACTCGAGCGTGCACAACGAATGCGTGATGCCTTCCACCGCATCCGAGATGCAGTGCGCGTAGTCGTACATCGGATAGATGCACCAGGCGTCACCGGTATTCTGGTGCGACACCTTGCGGATGCGGTACAGCGCCGGATCGCGCAGGTTGATGTTGCCGCTGGCCATGTCAATCTTCGCGCGCAGCGTGCGCGCGCCATCGGCGAATTCACCGGCGCGCATGCGGCGGAACAGATCCAGATTTTCCTCGACGGAACGATCGCGGAATGGCGAGTTGCGGCCGGGTTCGGTCAGCGTGCCACGGTACGCGCGCACCTCGTCGGCGGAAAGATCGCAGACGAAGGCGCGGCCGTCGCGAATGAGCTTCTCGCCGCACGAATAGAACACCTCGAAATAATCCGAAGCGTGGCGCAATTCCGACCAGTCGAATCCGAGCCAGCGCACGTCGGCCTTGATCGACTCGACGTATTCGACGTCTTCCTTGGCCGGATTCGTGTCGTCGAAGCGCAGGTTGCAGGTGCCGCCGAACTCGCGCGCGATGCCGAAATTCAGGCAAATGGACTTGGCGTGGCCCAGGTGCAGGTAACCGTTGGGCTCCGGCGGAAAGCGCGTGCCGACGCGGCCGCCGTGCTTGCCGGCGGCGCGCTCGTCGACGACGATCTGGCGAATGAAGTTGTTGCTGGCGGGGGCGGCGTCGGTCATGGCGTTTGGTCTGGAGCGAACACGCGATTCTACCGGCTTTACGCAGCGCAAGCGATGCAGTAGCGTGAGCGGCGCGCAAGGAGAACCGTGTGCAAATCGTCTACCGGGCCGCAAACATCATCGACGCGAATCTGGTCAAGAACGCGCTCGAAGCCGAAGGCATCCCGGCTTTCGTCGGCGGCCAGTACCTGACCGGCGCGATCGGCGAGCTGCCGCCGATGCCGCTGGTCAACGTGATGGTGGCGCAGATCGACTTGCCGCGTGCCAGCGAGATCGCTGCAAAACTCGATAGCGAGCTCGCCGAGCGTCGCGCCGAACCGCAATCCGATGCCGGCTGGTTGCCGGAGCCTGTCTAGGAATCCCCATGTCTGCGAATCCCGTTTTCGTCATCGGCAGCAAGAATTATTCGTCGTGGTCGCTACGCCCGTGGCTGGTGTTGCGTGTCTTCGGCGTGGCATTCGAAGAAATCATGTTGCCGTTGGACACGCCGGAATTCTACGAGCGTATCCGCGGCTATTCGCCGACCGGTCGCGTGCCGGTGCTGCACGATGGCGATATCCGGGTGTGGGATTCGCTGGCCATTGCCGAGTACGCGAACGAGCGCTGGCTCGATGGTCGCGGCTGGCCGCGGGACATCGCCGCGCGCGCCTTTGCGCGCTCGATCAGTGCCGAGATGCATTCGGGGTTTGCCGCGCTGCGCAGTGAATTGTCGATGAATTGCCGCAAGCGCGTGAAAAATCACCCGGTCAGCAAGGATGCCCAGGCCGACATCGCGCGGATCAAGGCGATCTGGCGCGAGGCGCGCGAACGCTTCGGCAGCAGCGGTCCGTTTCTGTTCGGCACGTTCGGCATTGCGGACGCGATGTATGCGCCGGTGGTGCTTCGCTTTGTCAGCTACGACGTCGCGCTGGATCGTGTCGAGGGCGCCTACGCCGACGCCATCCTGGCGCTGCCGGCGTTGCAGGAATGGCTTGCTGCAACGGTAAATGAACCGCTCGCCGCGCTGCACGAGCAGAGCAAGTGACGGTCGCGATACCGCGTTCGGCGCTGTGGCGGATGATTGCCGGCGCGGCACTGATCAGCACGACCAGCATATTCGTGCGTTGGGCGCACGTCGGCCCGACCGAATCGGCATTCTGGCGAATGGCCTTCGGCGGCGCGATGCTGCTTGTCCTGCTCGTCGCGCGCGGACAGTTGCGCGGACTGCAATGGCGCGATTGGGCCTGGCTGGTGCTGCCTGCATTGGCGTTCGGCGCGGATTTGTTCGTCTGGCATCGCAGTATCGATTACATCGGTCCGGGATTGGCGACCCTGGTTGCGAATTTCCAGGTCTTCATCCTCGCCGCGATCGGCGTGGTCTTCTATCGCGAAAGGTTGACGCTGCGTTTCGCATTCGGCTTGCTGCTGGCGCTGCTTGGCCTGTGGCTGCTGGTTGGCGTCGACTGGAACGCGTTCACACCGCAGTTTCGGCTCGGCGTCTGGCTGGGGCTGTTTACCGGCGTGTGCTATGCGGTCTATCTGCTCAGCTTGCGGCGTGCGCAAATCGTGCGCAAGTCGCTGACACCGATGCGCGCGCTGTGCCTGAACAGCTTGCTGTGCGCGGCGATGCTGGCCATTGCCGTCGTCGCTGAGCACGGCAGCTTCGCGATACCCGATGGCGAAACGTGGGCCGCGCTGCTTGGTCTGGGCCTGTTCGGCCAGGTGCTGGGCTGGGTGCTGATCGCGACCGCGATGCCGCAACTGCCGGCATCCCTGGTCGGCCTGTTGCTGCTGTTGCAACCGGCGTTGTCGTTCGTGCTGGACGTGATCCTGTTCGCGCGCCCGACCAGCGCAATGGACTGGATCGGCCTTGCGCTGTCGCTGCTCGGCATCTTCATCGGTTCGGCGCGTGGCAGGCCCGCGCCAGTGGCGGAACCTGCATGATTCCATAAATGGCCGTCTAAACGTCTTGACGGCCAATACGGATGCAGATAGGATGCGCCCCATCGTTTCGGGATGGCCAGCCATGTCCGCAAATCCGCAAACCCAATCCGCGCAACCGGCATGCCAGTGGACGCGCGGCGTGCTGGCGCTGCCGGATCCGTTCCGCATCGAGTGCGGCGAAAGCCTCGCCGACGCCAAACTGGCGTGGCAATGCGTCGGTCCCGCGCATGCGCCGCTCGTGATCGTGCTCGGCGGCATTTCCGCGCATGCGCGCTGCTGTGCGCCGGATGGCAGCGGCTGGTGGGAAAGCCAGTGCGGCGACGGTCGCGCGCTGGATACGCGCCATTACCGCTTGCTGGGCGTGGATTGGCTCGGCGGCGCGGATGCGTCCAGTCCGGCGCGCGGTGCGCAGGTTTCCAGCGGCGATCAAGCGCGCGCCTTGCTGCTGCTGATCAATCGCATCGGCGCGCGCCACGTGCATCTGCTCGTTGGCGCTTCGTATGGCGGCGCGGTTGCCCAGCATCTGGCAGT
>JAFEEK010000349.1 GCA_018241165.1 Pseudomonadota bacterium | reverse complement strand
GGATGTCGGAGCCGGATTCGATCAGGTGCGTGGCGAAACTGTGGCGCAAGGTGTGCGCCGTAAGCGGCTTGACGATGCCCGCGCGTTCGCGCGCCTGCTTCAGCGCGCGCGACAGCACCGCATCATCGACGTGTTGGCGGCGCACGGCGCCACCGCGTGGGTCGATCGAACGGCGCTCGGACGGGAATACGTATTGCCATCCGAAATTGCGTTCCGCACCGGGATTCTTGCGTGCCAGCGCGTGCGGCAACCAAACCGTGCCGAAGCCATCGGCAAGATCGCGCTGGTGCAGGATGCGCGTGCGCTCGATCTCGCGTTGCAACGGTTCCACCAGCGCACGCGGCAACACGGTGCGACGATCCTTGCCGCCCTTGCCATCGCGCACCGTGATCTCGTTGCGCGCGAAATCCACGTCCTTCACGCGCAGGCGCAAGCATTCCATGATGCGCATCCCGCTGCCGTAGAGCAGACTCGCCAACAACCACGGACGTCCATCCATCACCGCGAGCAGCCGGCGGACTTCATCGCGCGACAGCACTGTCGGCACGCGCCGCGCACGCTTGGCGCGAACGACGTTGGCCATCCACGGCAAGTCGATGCGCAGCACCTGTTTGTACAGGAACAAGATCGCCGACAACGCCTGATTTTGAGTGCCGGCCGCCACATCATCCTGCGTCGCCAGACGCGACAGGAACACCTCCACGTCGCCCCCGCCCAACTCACGCGGATGACGCGTACCACTCGCCAAGATGAACCGACGAATCCACCCCAGGTACGCCTGCTCCGTGCGCAAACTGTAGTGTTTGTAGCGCAACTTGCGGCGAACCTCTTCCATCAACCGCGGTTTCGGCGACTTCACCACCCGGGCTGTTACGCCCCCATTTTCGCGCTCGTAACGCATTACGCCCCCGACGCCGGAAAGATGCACGCCATTTTCCGCGCTGCAACATCAGGCGCTATCAGGCAACAGGCTGATTACGTGTAGGAAAACGCCTTGACGATCGCGCTTCCAGCGCCGACGATACCGGCCAACGCCCCGTTTTGGGGTGATACTTAGCGTTAGATGCCAGATTTGGCGTTGCGTATGCTCACAGAAAATCGACAGCCGCAAGACTGTTTTTGGCAACTCATAGCCACTACTATTTCTCCTTCATACCGTAGAGGAGATTGCACGTGAAGAACTGGCTCTTTCTGGCTATTGCAATATTTGGTGAGGTCGTCGCAACTTCCGCACTGAAGTCCAGCCATGGATTCACCAAGTTAGTTCCTTCTGTTGTAGTTGTGGCTGGCTACGGGCTTGCGTTCTATTTCCTCTCTCTCGCACTCAAGTCCATCCCGGTCGGCATTGCTTATGCTGTTTGGGCTGGCCTCGGCATCGTACTTGTGGCAGCTATCGCTTGGATCTTCCATGGCCAGAAACTAGACTTGTGGGCGTTCGTTGGCATGGGACTTATCGTTAGTGGCGTCGCCGTTCTAAATCTGCTATCCAAGGTCAGCGCACATTGACCGGGCTGGCATCTAACAATTCATTCAAGCCGACGCCGCTTCGCGGCGCGGCTTAATTCAGGCGTTAG
>JAFEEK010000348.1 GCA_018241165.1 Pseudomonadota bacterium | reverse complement strand
CCGAATTTGTGCGTCACCGCGCTGGCCGCGGCGAGCGGTGAATCGGCGGGTTTTACCAAAGCGTTCATGGGGCCTCCGGTTCGAGGCTCCGCCACGTCGTGGGATGCGAGGATCGCCCCGCATCCAGTTTCGGTGCGGGGCCGGGACGTTTGTTGCGCTATCCGCGCACGGCCGACCGCACCACGGGCGTGGTGGTAGTCGTGGTAATCATCGGCGAGTGCGCGCGCATGCGGCAAGTGGAACCGATGCGACAGGCGAAGTCAAGATTCCAGTGCATTGGGATCGCCCAGGGGGTGGGTCCCTGCGTGCGGGTGTGCTCAAGGATGCGTGTCGGCAAGGATCTGCAGGATTCGCCCGGCGATCGATTGCACCTTGTACTGGTCGATGACATTCACGTTGTCGTCGTTGTATATCGTGGCGACGAAATAGGGCGATGCGCCTGCATTTTCCAGCAGCCAGGCATGTGTAAGGACATTGAATTTGCCGCTGGCGGAAGAAAGGCTGCCGCCCTTGTACCAGGCTCGATCCCAGCGGTTGCGCACGTACGGCTGGGCGACTTGCGCACCCATCGCGGCATCCACGGTCTGGAAGGCCTCGGACCCTTGCGGCAAGCGGCGATTGGCCGCATACACGGCGCATACGTCCAGCGGCGAGGCGTGCCAGGTGCCGGATACCAGCAGGCCGAAATTCGTGTAGCTTCCCAGCACGTTGCCGCGCGGCTCGATCTGCTGCACGAGGAACTGGTTCTGATAAGCCTCCGTGCCGTTGACGTAGGACTGCGACGTTGCAAGCGGAAAGCTGTAGATCAACTGGAACTGCTCGCTGATATCGAGCAGTGGCTTGAGGACATCCGGGTTGGCGACGCCGGAGGCATCCACCGCCGCGTTCAGGCGCGTGCGGCCCACGCGCTGGTGCATGAGGTCGGTGGCGGTATTGTCGCTGTTGGCCATCATGAAGGTGGCGAGGTCGGGAATGGGAATCGACGTGCCCAGCGGCTCGCTGTTGAGTTGGCCGCCGCTGGCGAGCCGGTCTGCGGTCAAGGTCACGGATTGCGCCGACGACAATGCACCATCGGCGATCATGCGTCCCATTCCGGACAGCACCCAGTTCTTGAAGATCGACGCGGTGGCGAGCAGTGTCCCGGCGTTGCGCTGCGTGATGGCGCTGCATTGCCCATTCGGCTGGATCTTTGCGACCAGCACGCCGACGCCAGCGGCCAGTGTCAGGGCTTTGTCTGCGGCCTGGTCCAGGCTGAGGGTCTTGTCTTCGTTGTACATCACGCTGTCGCCCAGATTCGACAGTGTGAGATACGTGATCAGGCGACTGCCGGTGTACTGCGACTGGAAGACGAGGAATCCCTTGGGATTTGCAGCGATATCGCCCTGGATCACCAGGGTGCCGCCATACGCAGTGAATGCAACGACGTCGACGATGCGCGCATTGGGGTAATACGGACGCAGCGAAGTGTTGAGCCAGTTCGCGATGTTGTTGGCGTCGAATCCGGTCAGATGTTGTGCCACTTCAGCAGCGGTCGTCGTTTCGCCCGTGGCCATCTCGTCGACGAACCATTGCACGTGGCTGGCGGGAGATCCGGGCGGCAATTGCGCTTTGCCAGCGACCAACGGGAAGCGCTGCGTGAAGTGCGGCGGGTCGAAGCCGTCCACGTATATGTCGTCGGTGATCGCGTGCGCCAACGTCGCCCACGACAACAAGACAAGCAAGCCGATGCCGAGTTTCATGTGATCCCCGAGTTGCGAAAGCGGCAAACATCCCCGGCACCTATTCTGGTGCAATCGGATACAAATGCAACTGCGAAGCGCCGTGCAGGTCAGGCGGGCAGATATGCCATCAGCGCATCGTGCAGCAACGGCTTGCGCCAGCCTTCCAGTGTGGACGGCCAAATGCCGTCGGCGACCAGGGTTTCCAGGTGCCGGCGCGGACAAAGCAATCCGTCGGGGATATCGAGTG
>JAFEEK010000347.1 GCA_018241165.1 Pseudomonadota bacterium | reverse complement strand
TCGGCCTACGCGCGCGCGGGGCGCGAGTGCACGCACAACCTCAATTACTGGAACTTCGGCGATTACCTTGGCATCGGCGCCGGCGCGCACGGCAAGGCAACGCTGGCGGACGGCACGATCCGGCGGCGCTGGAAGGTGCGAGCGCCGCGCGGTTATCTGGAACATGCGACCGCCCTGCGACGCATCGGTGGCGACGATGTCATCGCGCCGGAGCAGTTGCCGTTCGAGTTCATGCTCAATGCGCTGCGCCTGAATGCCGGATTCGCCCTCGCTGATTTCGTTGCCCGCACCGGACTGCCTGCATCAACCATCGACGCCAGATTGGATGCCGCCATCGCGCGTGGCTGGCTCGTTCGCGCCAACGATCGCGTTTGCGCAACGGAATCCGGGCAGCGATTTCTCAACGACGTGATTGCGTCGTTCCTGCCGGACAAGAAGTGATAGACTGCGCACCGTCGCAGGTGTCTTGCCTCGCAAGAGGCGGGATGAAACGGGAAGCCGGTTTGATTCCGGCGCTGCCCCCGCAACGGTAAGCAAGAATGCTTCGATCAACACGCCACTGAGCGCTGCTCGGGAAGGCAATTCGAAGACGAAACTTGCAAGCCCGGAGACCGGCCTGCGGCAAAGCTCAAGGCGTTGCGGCGGGCAACGGACGGCTGCCGCGCGCCCTCTCGCCTCCGGCACCCTCCGACCTCCACGCGCCTTGCCATCAACCGCGGGTGAGCGTTCGGAGATTGTCATGTTCAAGCAATTGTTGTTGTCCCTTTGCATGTTTTCGGTCGGCGCCGGCGCACGCGCGCAGGATGCGGCGCTGCAACCCACCGTCGAAGTCACCGCCTCGCGCATGACCGAAACCGTCGATGCAAGCCTCGCCGATGTCAGCGTGATCACACGCGCCGACATCGAGGCCAGCAATGCGCCGGATCTGCTTGAGGTATTGCGTCTGCAAGCGGGCGTGGACATGGCGCGCACTGGCGGACCGGGTGCGCAAACCAACGTGTTTCTGCGCGGCGGCAATTCCAATCACGTGCTGGTGCTGATCGACGGCGTGCGCGTGGCATCGAGCAACTCTGGCGCGTTCGCCTGGGAAAATTTGCCGCTGGACGCGATCCAGCGCATCGAGATCGTGCGCGGTCCGCGCGCGAGTTATTGGGGATCGGACGCGATTGGCGGCGTGATCCAGGTTTTCACGCGCAAGCTGACCGGCCCGCATATCGCTGCGAGCTATGGCACGTATCGCGACGCCAACGGCAGCGCCGGATTCGGCGCGCACGACGCCAACGGCGGCTTCAGCGTGCAGGTCGGCGCGCGCCATGTCGGCGGGTTTTCGTCGACGAATCCCGGCATCTGCAACGGCCCGAACGATCCGTACTGCATCTACAACCCGGACGATAACGGCGCGCAACACCACGGCGGCACGCTCAGCGCCGACTACAAACTCGGCGCGCAGACGCTTTCCGTCAGCGCGTTGCGCAGCGAGGGTACTCAGAATTTCGACAATGGCGTGAGCGACGGCATCTCGCACACGCTCGACCAGGCCATCGGCACGGCGCTGGAAGGCGACGTCAATGCGATGTGGCATCAGCGCCTGTCGCTGGGCACCTCGCGCGAGGATCTGGCCACGCCCGCGTTCGACAGCGCCTACCGTTCCACGCGCGAGCAGGCATCATGGACGAACGATTTCGCGCTATCCGCGGCGCAGCACCTGATTGCC
>JAFEEK010000346.1 GCA_018241165.1 Pseudomonadota bacterium | reverse complement strand
GATCGAAGCGGGGCATGTGCATTCGATGGTGCTGTGGGGGCCGCCCGGCTGCGGCAAGACCACGCTGGCGCTGCTGTTGGCCAAGTACGCCAAGGCGGAGTTTCGCGCAATTTCGGCTGTGTTGTCAGGCATCGCCGATGTGCGCGTGGCGCTGGCCGAGGCGGAGGTGCGCTTCGCGCAAGGCCAGCGCAGCGTGCTGTTCGTCGACGAGGTGCATCGCTTCAACAAGGCCCAGCAGGATGCATTTTTGCCGCATATCGAACGTGGCATCATCCTGTTCGTCGGCGCGACGACGGAGAATCCCTCGTTCGAGCTGAATTCCGCGCTGCTCTCGCGCTGCCGCGTGCATGTGATGGATGCGGTATCGCCGCAAGCCATCGTCGAAGCCTTGCAACGTGCCTTGCGCGACGACGAACGCGGACTCGGCAAGTTGCAGTTGCGCGTGGGCGATGACGAATTGAATCTGGTCGCCCAGGCTGCGGATGGCGACGTGCGCCGCGCGCTGACCTTGCTCGAAATCGCCGCCGATGTCGCCCACGATGGCGTGATCGACGAGACGACACTGGCGCAGGTGCTCGCCGACCGTACGCGTCGCTTCGACAAAGGCGGCGAGCAGTTTTACGACCAGATCTCGGCGCTACACAAATCGGTGCGTTCGTCCGATGCCGATGCCGCGCTGTACTGGAGCACGCGCATGCTCGACGGCGGCGTCGATCCGGCCTATCTCGCACGCCGATTGGTGCGCATGGCGATCGAAGATGTGGGACTTGCCGATCCGCGCGCGCTCACGCTGGCGCTCGAAGCCTGGGACACGTTCGACCGGCTCGGTTCGCCCGAAGGCGAACTCGCGCTCGCCGAAGCCGCGATCTATCTCGCAATCGCCGCCAAGAGCAATGCCGCGTATGCGGCGTTTGGCGAAGCGAAAGCACTGATTGCGCAAACCGGCACACTCGACGTGCCCATGCACCTGCGCAACGCACCAACCAGACTGATGAAAGGCCTCGGCTACGGCCGCGGCTATCAGTACGATCCCGATGTCGAAGGCGGCATCGCGTTCGATCAGCAATGCTTGCCTGACGCGCTCGCGGGCCGCGAGTTCTATCAGCCGACGGATCGCGGGCTCGAGACGAAGATCGCCGAGAAGCTCGTGTCGATACGAACTGCCCGCGCACAAGCGCGAAAGAAGCCAGGCAAATGATTCGATGGCTCGTCATTCCGGCAAAAGCCGGAATCCAGCGCTTTCGTGGTGGCATCCTGCCCCCTGGATTCCGGCCAATCCTTGGCCGGAATGACGAGAACCGTTTGTGATTGCCGCCATCCGCAAACTCCCGCGCACGGTCTGGTTGCTTGGCCTCATCAGCCTGACCAATG
>JAFEEK010000345.1 GCA_018241165.1 Pseudomonadota bacterium | reverse complement strand
TCGGTCGGCACGCGTACGCCGCGGCGCGCGATCTTCGCGGTCATGATCGTGTCGCGCATGGTCAGGCTGGAGACCAGATACGCCGCCGCGCAGCCGCCGAGCAGGGGCAGGATGCCGGCCGGCTGCAAGGTCGTCTCGAACGCGAACACGACCGAGGTGAGCAGGGCGCGCGATGCGCCGGCGAAGATCGCGGCCATGCCGACCAGACCGGCGATGCGCGGATCGATGCCCAGATGTGGAAAAAGCGACAATGCCGCATAGCCGGCGACGCCGCCGAACGCACCACCGATCGTAAACAGCGGCGCCAGCGTGCCGCCCGAGGTGCCGCTGCCGAGCGCGATCGACCAGGACAGGAATTTCATCACGCACAGGAACATGAGCGCCTGCGCGGTGAAATTTCCGGCGACGATCTGCTCGATGTTGGTGTAGCCCACGCCGAGCGTGAGCGGGGCGAAATAGCCGACCACGCCGACCACGATGCCGCCGATCGCCGGCCACCACATCCAATGCACCGGCAGATGGTCGAATGCGTCCTCGATCGCGTACACGAGCCAGGTTACGCCGACGCTGATCGCGCCGAGCAACGCACCGAGCATGACGTAGAACGCGAGCGCGCCGCCGCCCGGTGTCGCGATCGCGGGCATCGCGAACACGGCCTGCGAGCCGACCATCGCGTAGCGAATGCCGGCCGCCGTCGTGGTCGCCAGCGCTACCGGAATCAGCGAGCGCGGTCGCAATTCGAACAACAGCAGTTCCACCGCGAGGATCACCGCCGACACCGGCGAGCCGAACACCGCGGCCATGCCGGCCGCGGCGCCTGCCGCCAGAAGAATCTTTCGTTCCGTTGCGGTGACGCGCAGGATCTGGCCGATCAGCGAGCCGAGCGCGCCGCCGGTGGCGATGATCGGGCCTTCCGCGCCGAACGGTCCGCCGGTGCCAATGGCGATGGCCGACGAAATTGGCTTGAGAAACGTGATGCGCGGGGCGATTTTCGATTCGTTGAGCAACACCTGTTCCATCGCCTCGGGGATGCCGTGGCCGCGGATCGCGGCCGAGCCCCAGCGCGCCATCGCGCCGACGATGAGGCCGCCAACTACAGGAACTGCGATCACCCACAAGCCCAGGTGATTGTCTGCCGGCGAGGAAAACGCGGTCGACCAGTGTCCGTAAAAACTCAGGTTGGTGACCAGGCCGATCAGGGCCTTGAGGAATTGCGCAATGAATGCAGCGGCGATGGCCAGTACGATTGAAATCGCCGA
>JAFEEK010000344.1 GCA_018241165.1 Pseudomonadota bacterium | reverse complement strand
TTCATTTGTTTGCGCAACTGCTCGATCGCGCGTAACTGCGCCACGGCTTGCAACAATTCGGCCTGTGCTTGCGCGATTTCCACGGCATCGGCGCGGTTGGCGAGCAGGCGCTCGGCGTTTTCCTTGGCGCGGCGCGCGGCGGCTTCGTCCAAATCCCTGGCGCGGATCGCGGTGTCGGCAAGCACGGTCACGACCTGCGGCTGCACTTCGAGAATGCCGCCGGAAACGTAGAAGCATTGCTCCTCGCCGTTTTCCAGTTGCACGCGCACCTGACCCGGCTTCAGGCGCGTGATCAGCGGCGCGTGGCGCGGCGCGATGCCGAGTTCGCCGGCTTCGCCGGTGGCGATGACGAGCTTCGCCTGACCGTGGAAGATCTCGGACTCGGCGCCGACGATGTCGCAGCGGATGGTTGACATGGGTACTGCTCCAATTCCTTCGTCATTCCGGTCAAAGCCGGAATCCAGGGCCTATTTTTTTGCGACCTGCAATGCGAAGTCGCTGGATCCCGGCTTTCGCCGGGATGACGAGCAATGATTAAGCTGCCTTCTTCTCGGTCATCTTCTTGGCCTTTTCGAAGGCCTCCTCGATGCCGCCGACCATGTAGAACGCCTGTTCCGGCAGGTGATCGCATTCGCCGTCGCAGATCATCTTGAAGCCGCGGATGGTGTCCTTGAGCGACACGTACTTGCCCGGCGCGCCGGTGAACACTTCGGCGACGTGGAATGGCTGCGAGAAGAAACGCTCGATCTTGCGCGCGCGGCCGACGGTGGCCTTGTCGTCTTCGGACAACTCGTCCATGCCCAGGATCGCGATGATGTCCTTCAATTCCTTGTAGCGCTGCAGGGTGCCTTGCACGCGGCGCGCGGTTTCGTAGTGCTCGACGCCGATCACGTTCGGATCGAGCTGGCGGCTGGTCGAGGCCAGCGGATCCACGGCCGGATAAATACCGAGCGATGCGATGTCGCGCGACAGCGCCACGGTCGAATCCAGATGCGCGAAGGTCGTTGCCGGCGACGGATCGGTGTAGTCGTCCGCCGGCACATACACGGCCTGGATCGAGGTGATCGAACCCGTCTTGGTCGAGGTGATGCGCTCCTGCAGGCGGCCCATTTCATCCGCCAGCGTCGGCTGGTAGCCCACCGCGGACGGCATGCGCCCGAGCAGCGCGGACACTTCGGTGCCGGCCAACGTGTAGCGGTAGATGTTGTCGACAAAGAACAATACGTCGCGGCCCTTGCCGGAAGCATCCTTCTCGTCGCGGAAATACTCGGCCATGGTCAGGCCGGTGAGCGCGACGCGCAGGCGGTTGCCGGGTGGCTCGTTCATCTGGCCATAGACCATCGCCACTTTCGATTGCGGCAGATCCTTCAGGTTGACCACGCCGGCTTCGATCATCTCGTGATAGAAGTCGTTGCCTTCGCGGGTGCGCTCGCCGACGCCGGCGAACACCGACAGGCCCGAGTGCTGGGTCGCGATGTTGTTGATCAGTTCGAGCATGTTCACGGTCTTGCCCACGCCCGCGCCGCCGAACAGGCCGACCTTTCCGCCTTTCGCGAACGGAGCAACCAGGTCGATGACCTTGATGCCGGTTTCGAGCAGATCGTTGGCCGCGGCCTGTTCGTCGTAGCTCGGCGCCGGACGGTGGATTTCCCAGTGGTCCTTCGCGCCGATCGGGCCGACTTCGTCGATCGGCGTGCCGAGCACGTCCATGATGCGGCCGAGCGTGGCGTTGCCGACCGGCACCTTGATACCCGCACCGGTGTTCGTCGCGACGAGGTTGCGCTTGATGCCATCGGTGGAGCCGAGCGCGATCGTGCGCACGACGCCGTCGCCGAGCTGCTGCTGCACTTCGAGCGTGATCGCGGTGCCTTCGACTTTCAGCGCGTCGTACACCTTCGGCACGGAATCGCGCGGGAATTCGACGTCGACCACCGCGCCGATGATTTGGACTACTTTGCCTTGGCTCATCTTCGTGTCCTCAAAAACTCAAATTCTTTCTTAGCTCGTCATACCGGCGAAAGCCGGTATCCATTGTTGCTTCTTGCCGCCAAGATCAAGATGGATTCCGGCTTGCGCCGGAATGACGGCAAGTCTTGCGCGACTTACACCGCTGCCGCACCACCCACGATTTCCGAAATCTCTTGCGTGATCGCCGCCTGACGCACCTTGTTGTACACCAACGTCAGCGAGTCGATCGCCTTCTTCGCGTTGTCGCCGGCGGACTTCATCGCGACCATGCGCGCGGCGTGTTCGCTGGCGAGGTTTTCGAGCGTCGCCTGGTACACCAGCGACTCGATGTAACGCGTCAGCACGTGTTCGAGCACCGATTCAGCGTCCGGCTCGTACAGGTAATCCCAGTCGTGCGCGGT
>JAFEEK010000343.1 GCA_018241165.1 Pseudomonadota bacterium | reverse complement strand
CTCGCCACCGCGCGCTTCTACTACGCGCGCATCCTGCCGCGCACGCTGTCGCACGCCGCCAACCTGCGCGCGGGCGTGGATTCGCTGATGGCGATGCCGGATGCGCAGTTCGGGTGAACGGGGTGTTTGGTGGGCCGTGGTGGGATCGAACCACCGACCAATAGATTAAAAGTCTACTGCTCTACCGCTGAGCTAACGGCCCGGATGTGCGCGTGCGGGGCGCGCAGTTTAACGGTAGCGTGTGGGATCGGCAACGCCGGCCTGCGCAAATCCCTGCGCGCGCAGGCGGCAGGCGTCGCAGTGGCCGCAGGCGCGGCCATCGGCATCGGCCTGGTAGCACGACACCGTGGCGGCGAAATCGATGCTCAGGCGCGCGCCTGTGCGCACGATGTCCGCCTTGCTCATCGCGATCAGCGGTGCATGGATGCGCAGCGCGTGTCCCTCGACGCCGGCCTTGGTAGCGAGGTTCGCAAGTTTCTCGAACGCGGCGATGAATTCCGGCCGGCAATCCGGATATCCGGAATAATCCACCGCGTTGACGCCACAGAAGATGTCCTGCGCGCCGAGTACCTCGGCCCATCCCAATGCCACCGACAGCATGATCGTGTTGCGCGCCGGCACATAGGTGACGGGAATACCGGCCCCGCCCTGCTCGGGCACGGCGATGTCGGCAGTCAGCGCCGATCCGCCGATGCTGCGCAAATCCACGTGCACGGTCTTGTGTTCAACGGCTCCAAGCCCATGTGCAACACGCGCTGCGGCCTGCAATTCGGATACATGGCGCTGCCCGTAGTCGACGCTCAAGGCATGGCTGGCAAAACCTTGCTCGCGCGCAAGCGCCAGGGTCACGGCCGAATCCATGCCGCCGGAGACAAGCACTACTGCACGCTTCATCGTCACTTTCCGCGCTCCTCGCCCCACAGGATCTTGTGCAACTGCACCTGCATGCGCACCGGCAGGCGGTCGTCGAGGATCCACTGCGCAAGATCGCGCGGCGCAAGTTTGCTCCACACCGACGAAAACAGCACATCGCAGCGTTGCGCCAACGCGTGTTCGCGCAAGGCCACGCAAGCCCAATCGTAATCGGCGCGATCGGCGAGCACGAACTTGATCTGGTCGTGCGCGGTCAGCGCGTCGAGGTTGCCCCACAGGTTGCGCGCGGATTCGCCGGAACCGGGCGCCTTGAGGTCCATGACGCGGCTTACGCGTGCGTCGACATCGCTCACGTCGAGCGCGCCGGAGGTTTCCAGCGACACATCGAAACCGGCATCGCACAAGGCGACGAGCAGGCTCAAGCAGCGCTTCTGCGCCAGCGGTTCGCCGCCAGTGACGCAAACATGCCGCGTTTCATACTTGGCGACTTCTTCCACGATATCGTCGATGTCGCGCCACTGCCCGCCGGCGAACGCGTATTCGGTGTCGCACCATACGCAGCGCAGCGGACAGCCGGTCAGGCGCACGAATACCGTCGGCCGGCCCGCGTCGCGCGCTTCGCCCTGCAGGGAATGGAAAATCTCGGTGACGCGCAACCGTCCCGACGGATCGGTTTCGGACATCGCGCTTAACGCTGGGCTTCGATCTTGAGAGCGCGCAAACGCCCCTGCGCGAGATTCGAGACGGTGGTGTTGGGATACTGCGCGATGACCTGGTTCAGCGTGGCCTGCGCCTGGTCCCACTGCTTCATCTCGTACTGGCAATAGCCGACCTTGAGCAGCGCGTCGGGCGCCTTCTGGCTGTTCGGGAATTGCGCGAGCAGTTTGTGGAAGGTATCCAGCGACACCGGGTAATTTTGGGTGACGTAGTAGCTTTCGCCGAGCCAGTAGTAGGCGTTCGGGGTCAGCTCATCGTTCGGAAACTGGCCGATGAAGGCCTGGAACAGGCGCGCGGACTCGGCATAGCGGCCATCCTTGAGCGCGCCGAAAGCGGTGTCGTAGGCGGTCTTGGGATCCTGCGCGACGGCGGGCGCGGCTGGGGCGCCTGCGTCGGTCGACATCGTCGTCTGGCCGACCGGCTGCGGAATCTGCTCGGGCGCCGCGGCTGGAACCCCAGCCGACGTTGGCGCCTGCGCGGCCTGAGGATTGCCGAGCTGCACGTCCTGCATCGTGGTGCCGTTCGGATTGGCGCCCGCTGCCGGCGCGGGATTCGCGGCCGGATTGCGGCCTTCCAGGCGGCCGATGCGCGAATCCAGGTCGATGTACTGGTCCTTGCCGTGGCTTTTCAACTCATCGAGCTGATGGCGCAATTCCTCGATCTGTCCCTGCTGGTTCTGCAACTGCGACTGCAAGGCGTTGATCTGGTTGACCAGCTGGATGTTGGCCTGCGCGCCGCCCTGGCCCTGTTCGGATTCGAGCTT
>JAFEEK010000342.1 GCA_018241165.1 Pseudomonadota bacterium | reverse complement strand
GACAGCGCGGTGAAATCGCAACTCATGAGTTATGGCGCGACCTTGAGCAGCGCATCCTCGATGCGCTTGAGCGCGCGTTCGCGGCCTGCCAGAAACACGGTGTGATCGATCGACGGCGACACCTGCGTGCCGGTCATGGCCACGCGCAGCGGCTGCGCGACCTTGCCCATGCCCTCGCCGATCGCCGCGGCAGCCGCTTCGATCGCCTTGTGCACGGATTCGACGCTCCACTGCGGCACGATCGCGAGCTGCTCGTGCGCGGCTGTCAGCGCCGCGCCGGCCTTTGGCGTCTTCAGGTGCTTGGCCACCGCGGCATCGTCCCACTGCGTGATCGGTCCGTACCAGATGCTGGCCTTGTCGGCCATTTCCTTCAAGGTGTGCGATCGCTCGCGCAGGGCCACGATCACGTCTGCCGCGGCCGGGCCAACCGCCGGATCGAAGCCTTGCTGGCGTAACTGCCATTCCAGTTCCGGCGCCAGCGCTGCCGGGTCTTCGGTCTTGAGGTAATGCTGGTTGAGCCAGGAAAGCTTCTCGACGTCGAAGCGCGATGCCGCCTTGTTGACGTCCGCGACATCGAACAGGTCGATCATTTCCTTGATCGAGAAGATTTCCTGATCGCCGTGCGACCAGCCCAGGCGCACCAGGTAATTGAGCACGGCGTGCGGCAGGAAGCCGTCGTCGCGATACTGCATCACGCTGACCGCGCCGTGACGCTTGGACAGCTTCTGTCCGTCCGGCCCGAGGATCATCGGCAGATGCGCGAATTCGGGGATGTCGGCTTCCAGCGCGTTGTAGATGTTGATCTGGCGCGGCGTGTTGTTGACGTGATCGTCGCCGCGGATCACCTCGCTCACGCGCATGTCGATGTCGTCGACGACGACGGCGAAGTTGTAGGTCGGGAATCCGTCCGAACGCACCATGACGAGGTCGTCGAGTTCCTCGTTGCTCCACTCGATGCGGCCCTTGACCTTGTCGTTGAACACGACCGAACCCGATGCCGGATTCCTGAAGCGGATCACGCGATTCGGATCGTCACGCAGCGGCGCATTCTCGTCGCGGTATTTGCCGGCATAACGCGGCTTGATGTTCTGTTCCATCTGGCGTGCGCGCATCGCATCGAGTTCGTCTTTCGACTCGTAGGCGTAATAAGCCTTGCCCGCGCGCACCAGGTCTTCGGCGACCTTGGCATAACGATCCATGCGCAGGGTTTGATAAAACGGGCCTTCGTCGTGATCCAGTCCCAGCCAGTTCATGCCGTCGAGAATGGCCTTGACCGCTTCGTCGGTGGAACGTTCACGGTCGGTATCTTCGACGCGCAGGATGAACTGGCCGCCGCGATGGCGGGCCTCGAGCCAGCAGTACAGCGCAGTGCGCGCGCCGCCGATGTGCAGGAACCCGGTGGGACTGGGAGCGAAGCGGGTGCGAACGGTCATGGTAAAAATCGCGCGAAAACGGCCTGCAAGGTTAGCAGATGCGCGATAATCCGGGATCAATCCCCTGCCCAGCCACGCCATGAAACGCATCGTACTTCTGCTCGTCTGTGCCCTCGCCCTCGCTGCCTGCGCATCGCTCGCTACGCGCCCAATCGACGGTACGCGCGCGCAAATCGGCGTGCTGGAGACCACCGACCTGCATTCCAACGTGATGAGCTACGACTACTACAAGCTCGCGGACGACGACAGCCTTGGCCTGGAACGCGCGGCGACGCTGATCCGGCAGGCGCGCAAGGAATTTGCGAACACCCTGTTGTTCGACGCCGGCGACACCATCCAGGG
>JAFEEK010000341.1 GCA_018241165.1 Pseudomonadota bacterium | reverse complement strand
TGCGTGAGCACGCGCAGCGCGATGCGCGAGTGGCCGTTGTAGAAACCGCGCCCGCCGAAGTCCCCATTGCGATCGACGATATCGACGACGCTTCCGGGCCTGGGCCGCGGGTCGGGCTTTTCCACCATCTTCTGGAATATCCACGGATGGTTGGAGCGGCGCTCGATCTTGAGATGGACGACGGGGTTGGCGCTGGATGCGGAATTCATCCGCGCATCATAGCGGACGCCGCCCGGCATCCGCGGACTCGCCGAAATTCGCCGCGACCACCACCGGACCCTGGGTGAGGTCGGACGGTCCGCACACGCAGTTGCGGCCCGCACGCTTGGCCGCGTACATGGCCTGGTCCGCACGCCGCAGCAGCTCACTGAAATCGTCGTGGTCGTCGATCACCGCAAGTCCGACGGACACGCGCAGCTCGATGCGCCGGTGTTGCAAGGCGAATTCGATGTCTTCGACCGCCGCACGCAGGCGTTCGGCGGTGCCGCGCGCGGCAGTTTCGTCGGTATCCGGCAACACGACCACGAATTCCTCGCCACCCAGGCGGCCCAGCAGATCGCCGCCACGCAGCGTGGACTGCAAGGCCGCGGCGATCATCTGCAGGGCCTCGTCGCCGGTGGCGTGTCCATAAACGTCGTTGACGCGCTTGAAATGATCCGCATCAACCAGCATCAGGCTAAGCGGTCGCCGCAAGCGATGCGCGGCAGCAATGGCAAAGGTCGCCCGTTCGCCAAGCGTGCGTCGATTGTTGATGCCGGTAAGGGTATCGATCGTCGCGTACCATTCCAGCTCGCGATTCAGGCGATCGTTGCACATCAACATGAAACCCAGCGAAGCGACGCTCGACGCCGCCGCGGACAACGCAAACACCAGGATTTGCATCGGCGAATTGGCGATCAGGCTCGGCAGACTGCCGTGGCGCAAGCCTTCGTAGACCACGCGTGCGCCCATGACCACGGCAAGCGTGGCGAACATCGCTCCGGTGAGCACGTGGCTGCGATCGCGCAAAGGACCCGGCCTGAACAGCGCGGCACAGGCCCAGATCGCCTGGACGACGAAGATGCTCGAGAACAAGACCACGTTCGCCCGGCCATCGGGAACGAGCAGGCAGAACACGGTCTCGATCAGCGCGGCTGCGGCCACCGGCCCCCAGAATCGCCACGGCCCGAGCGGGCGGCCGACGAACAGGCGCACGCCCTGGCAATGATTCGCCATCGCCCAGACCAGTACGGTACCCGCGCCTACCGTGGTCAGCCATAGCGGAGCTAGGTTTTGCAGACAATACAAGGACCACGCCACGGCTTGCAGCAACACGCCGGCGGTCCAGCGCCGAATGCTGGGAGCGAACTGCGCCGGATAGTCGCGCAACACGTACAGCAGGCTTGCGCCGGTGACGGCGGACAAAACGGCGGCAATCGCGATTTCGGTACGTACGTCTAACAAGCACCCCCCCTTGGCGACGAAGTCTGCGCCCGGCGCCGGCAGATCGCAAATCGGGCTTGGGAGCTGCCGAAACCGCCCCCATCTGGCAGTGCATGGACACCGCCGCCCCGATGCCCGATGCCAGCGCCGCCACCGTCAAGCGCGACCGCAGCCGCGTGTTCTGGGCCGTGGTCGGCGCGATGGGCCTGGTCGCCGGCATCTGGGTCGCGTGGCTCGGTTCGTGGCTGCTCGGTTGGGACATGGACGACCTCGGCATCCGTCCGCGCGATCTGCACGGCCTGATCGGCATCGTTACCGCGCCATTCGTGCATGCCTCGTTCGAACACTTGATGTCGAACACCTTGCCGATGGGCCTGCTCGCCGCATTCGCGCTGTACGCTTATCCGCGCGCCACGCGCCTCGCCCTGCCGTTCATCTGGATCGTTTCCGGCGTCGGCGTGTGGCTATGGGCGCGGCCGTCGATCCACGTCGGCATCAGCGGCATCGCGCATGGCCTGATGTTCTA
>JAFEEK010000340.1 GCA_018241165.1 Pseudomonadota bacterium | reverse complement strand
TCGGATTTCTCGCGCACGCGCGAGGAACTCGAGTCAATCTTTCTCGCCGCCGACGCGCAGCATCCGCTGGGCGACTACCTGCGCCGCAGCGCGCAATCCTGGCGCATCGCCACGGAACTGCTGGACGCTGCCGGTACGCCGGACATCGCCGTGCATTCGGTTCATCTGTTCGGGCGGCCGGACGATCGCCTGCCCGGCGGCACGGTCAGCACGCTCGATGCCGCGCGCCATTTCATCGAACTCGCGGATGAACTCGGCGGCGAGATCGCGGCGCATGAAGCCGATTACTGCATTCCCGCCGACGTACTGGAGCAGGAACTGCAACAGCGTCTCGACGCGTTTTTCGGCGCCGGCGTCGTGCGCGTGGAAACCGACCCGAACCTGATCGCCAAGGCCGCCGCCGGCGCGACCCGCATCCGCCTGCGCTCGGCGACGTGTTTTTCCGAATACGACAAGAACCAGTTGCTCGAGCACGAGGCATTCGTGCATTCGCTCACGGCGCTCAATGGCCGCGCGCAGCCAAACCTGGGTTCCTTCGCCACCAACTCGCCGCGCATCACCGCCACGCAGGAAGGCCTGGCCACGTTTGCCGAACTGATGTCCGGTTCCATCGACATCGGGCGCATGAAGCGCATCAGTTTGCGCATCCTCGCCATCGACAAGGCACTGAATGGCGCGAACTTCATCGACGTGTTCCGATTTTTCCTGGATTCCGGTCAGACCGAGGCCGACAGCTTCGCCTCGGCCGCGCGCGTGTTCCGCGGCGCGCCGCTGACCGGCGGCAGCGCGTTCACCAAGGACGCGGTCTACCTGCACGGCCTGCTGTCCGTGCACACGTTCTTCCGCTGGGCGCTGAAGAACCGCAAATTGCAGTGGTGCCGGAATCTGTTCGCCGGCAAGATGGCGCTGCACGACGTGATCGCGCTGGCGCCGTGGTTCGAATCCGGCTACATCGCGCCGCCGAAGTACTTGCCGCCGTGGATGCAACGCACGAACGGCCTGGCCGGCGCGCTCGCGTTTTCGCTGTTCGCCAACAAGATCCGCCTGGATCGCGTCGAGGCGGAAGATCTCGTGCTCGGCGTTTGATGGGAGAAATCAAGATGCAAAAAAATCTATTGCTTGTGGCGCTGCTGCTCGCGTTTGGCACTGGTGCGGGTAGCGCGGCGGAAACCGACGCGCAGCGCGTCGATGCGGTGCTGCCGCAGGTCACCGCATGGCGGCGCGACATCCACCAGCATCCGGAGTTGAGCAATCGCGAAGTACGCACGTCCAAACTCGTGGCCGACGAGTTGAAGAAGCTCGGCTACTCGGTGCACAC
>JAFEEK010000033.1 GCA_018241165.1 Pseudomonadota bacterium | reverse complement strand
TTTCCGAATTCCACGCGCGTGCGGATTTTTCCCACCTGCTGTTCCTGGATGCCGACGTGTTGCTGCCGCCGCTCGGCTTGCGCCGGATGCTGGCGAGCGGCCGCGACGTCATCGGCGCGGCGGTCGCGCTCAAGGGCCGCAACGATGCCGGCGGGCGCATCTTCAACGTCGGTGCGCTGTACGGCGAGGACGGGCCGCATTACATCGTCGAGCGCATCGGCACGGCGGCG
This sequence comes from Pseudomonadota bacterium, assembly GCA_018241165.1. Taxonomy (GTDB): domain Bacteria; phylum Pseudomonadota; class Gammaproteobacteria; order Xanthomonadales; family Rhodanobacteraceae; genus Rudaea. The sequence goes on along the minus strand of JAFEEK010000033.1, from coordinate 9,268 downwards.
CTGCTGTTTTCGCGCGCCGCGGTCGATGCGCTGGTCGCGGACGCGCACCGCGATGGTCGCGTGTATTCGCGCGGCTACCATTTGCGCGGCGTCGACTTGCAGGCGCCCGTGCAGTGCGACATTTTCCGCACCGGCGTGGTCGGCGACGAATACCTGTCGGAAGATTTCTGGGTCTGTCGCGAGTTGCGGCGATTGGGCTTTCCCGTGTACCTGGATCCGACCATCGTCACCCGCCATTCCGGGATGATGGAGGCGTGAGCGTGGCGCCGGTTGCGCGGCGGCTGGAGTTGTTGCAAGTGCGTGCGCCAAACGTGCCGCCGTTCGTGCTGGCGCTGGAAACTCAAGCCGATTCCATCATTGCGCCAAGCATTCGCACCCATGGTTTGTGGGAAGCGGCGGAAACCGCGCTGTGCCAGCGCCTGCTGCGTCCGGGCATGCGCGTGGTCGATGCCGGTGCGCACGTCGGCTACTACAGCGTTCTGTTTTCGCATCTGGTCGGCGCAACCGGCAGCGTCATCGCGTTCGAGCCGGAACCGGCCAACTTCCGCATGCTGCTGGCCAATCTGCTGCTCAACGATTGCGGCAATGTGCAAGCGCGGCCGCTCGCCCTGACGCAAGCGCGCGGCAACGAATTCCTGCATCTGAGCGCGGACAATGCCGGCGATCATCGCCTCGCGCCGACGCCGGGACGCGCACGCGTCGCGGTCGAATCCATCGATCTGGACACGGCACTGGATGGCGCGTCGCTCGATTTCATCAAGATCGACACGCAGGGCGCCGAATCGCGCATTCTCGCCGGCATGGCTGCTACGTTGTCCGCCAACCGCGATCGCCTGGGTTGCATGATGGAATTTGCGCCCGGCCTGCTGGAACTCGCCGGCGTGTCCCTCGACCGCTATGTCGCGCAACTGGCTGCGCTGGACGCGCGCGTGTTCGCGATCGCGCTGCGCAACGGCTTTCTCGAATTGCACCAGCTGCATCCACTGCGCGACGGGTTGGATGCGCTGTCCGCCGAACTCGGGCAAACCCGCCGCGGCCAGATCGACGCTTCCTGCGACGTATTCGCGGTTTTCGGCGATGCGGCGGAAAACGCGTGGCTGGCGCGGTTCCGGGAAGGCCGGCTCGGGTAGACTACGCGCGCTGCGCCGCCGTGAACAGGAGACATCCGTGCCGGAATTCGCCGGTGAACTGCGCGTCGATCCGCACGCGCGCTTCGCCATCGTCGCCAGTCGCTGGAACCCGCGCATCGTCGATGCGCTGGTCGATGGCGCGCGTCGCGCGTTCGCCGAACTTGGCGTCGCCGACGCGGCAATCGACCTTATCCGCGTACCCGGTGCCTGGGAAATTCCGCAGGCCGCGGCCCGGCTGGCGGACGCAGGCAGGCACGCGGCCATCGTTGCTTTGGGCTGCGTGGTGCGCGGCGACACGCGCCATTACGAACACGTCGCCGATGAGTGCGCGGCCGGTTTGATGCGGGTGGCGCTGGAGTGCGGCGTACCCGTGCTCAATGGCGTGCTTGCGGTCGAACGCCATGAGGACGCGCAGGCGCGCGCCGGCGGCGCACGCGGCAACAAAGGCGCGGAAGTCGCTCTCGCCGCCATCGAGATGGCCGATTTGATGGCCAAGCTCGGGTAAACTGGCACTATGAACCAACAACCGCGTCCCGATGGCATCGATCTCGTCGCGCGTTCGCGCGCGCGTCGCCGCGCTGCGCAGGCGGTGTACGCCTGGCAGATCGGCGGCAATCCGATGGCGGTGGTCATCGAGGAATTCCGCCACGAACAGGATATGGAAATCGCCGACATCGCGTATTTCGAGGATCTGCTGCGCGGCGTGGACACGCATTGCGCCGAACTCGATGCGTCGATCGCGCCGTGGCTCGATCGCGACATCGCCCAGGTCGATCCGCTCGAGCGTGCGATCCTGCGCATCGCTGCGTACGAGCTGCGGCATCGTCCCGACGTGCCGTACCGCGTGATCCTCAACGAGGCCGTGGAAGTCGCCAAGCGCTTCGGCGCCGAGCATGGCCATACCTATGTCAACGGCGTGCTCGACAAGGCCGCGCGCCAATGGCGCGCGACGGAGGCCGGGTCCACGCGCGCCTGACGTGGCCGAGTTCGCGCTCATCGAATCGATCCGTTCGCGCTGCGCCGTGGTGCGCGATGACGTGCGCCTTGGCATCGGCGACGACGCGGCGCTGCTCGCGGTTCCATCCGGAAACCTGCTCGCAGTCAGCACCGACACGCTGGTTTGCGGCGTGCATTTTCTGGCGGATACGCGGCCAAGCGACATCGGCTGGAAGGCGCTCGCCGTGAACCTTTCCGACCTCGCCGCGATGGGCGCGGAACCGGCCTGGGCCACGCTCGCGCTGACCTTGCCGAGCGCCGATGCGCGCTGGGTGGACGAGTTCGCCGACGGCTTTGCGCAGCTCGCGCGCAAACATCGCGTCGCCCTGGTCGGTGGCGATACCACGCAGGGGCCCTTGTCGATCACGGTGACGGTTCACGGCTTCGTGCCGCCGGGCGCTGCGCTCACGCGCGCCGGCGCGCAGGTTGGCGACGGTGTGTACGCGACTGGCACGCTGGGCGATGCGGCGGCGGGATTAAAGCTTTTCCTTCCCCCGCTCGCGGGGGAAGGTGCCGAAGGCGGAAAGGGGCAACTGCTGGTGCGCCTGCATCGTCCGATCCCGCGCATCGCGCAAGGCCTGATCCTGCGCGGTCGCGCAACATCGTGCATCGACGTATCCGATGGCCTCGTCGCCGATCTTGGCCACATTTGCGCCGCGAGTGGCGTCGGCGCGGAAATCGACGCAGACACCTTGCCTGCATCGCCCGCATTGGGCGCGGCGTTTGCCGCCGAGGATCGCCGCGCGTTCCAGCTCGCCGGCGGCGACGACTACGAATTGTGCTTCACCGCGCCCGATGCGATTGCGCCCACACTGCAGCGCGAACTCGCGGATAGCGGTTGCGCGGCGACGCGCATCGGTCGTGTCGTCGATGGCGCGGGCGTGCAGGTGCGCGATGCAAGCGGCAATCCGCTGGCATTGCCGCACGCGGGCTGGGAACATTTCGCATGAGCCTCGACGCTTCGCAACGGCGCGCGCTGCTGCGCCATCCGCTCGGCTGGATCGCCTGCGGTTTCGGTTCGGGCCTGAGCCCGGTCGCGCCCGGCACCGCAGGATCGCTCGTCGCGCTGTTGCCGTGGCTGGCGCTGCGCGAATTGCCGTTGCCGTGGATTGTCGTCGCACTCGCGGCGGCTTTCGCGCTCGGCGTGGTTGCGTGCGATTGGGCCGTGCGCCGGCTGTGGATTTCCGATCCCGGCGCGGTCGTGTGGGACGAATTCGTCGGTCAGTGGATCGCGTTGTCACCGCTGCTGTTTGTGTCGCGTGACGCTTGGTGGATTTTGTGCGGATTCGTCCTGTTTCGCATTTTCGACATCGCCAAACCCTGGCCGGTGTCGTGGGCCGATCGCAAGATTGCCGGCGGATTCGGCGTCATGCTCGATGATGCCATCGCCGGAATTTACGCAGCGCTGGCATTGCTGGCGTTGCAACGATTGCTGTAATCGCATCGAACTTTGCGTCATCGGTACGGTCGAAGCTGCCGTCGTAACGCCTTGCCGTGCCGCGTCCGGCGCGAGCGCTCCCAGGAGACCTTCATGACCGCCGACGAAGTCCGTCAACGCGCCTTTGCCATGCCGATCGAAAATCCGGCCTATCCGCCGGGGCCGTACCTGTTCACCAATCGCGAGTACCTGGTGATCACCTACCGCACCGATCCGGATGCGCTGCGCCGCTGCATTCCGGAACCGCTGCAGTTCACCCAGCCGCTGGTCAAGTACGAATTCATCAAGATGCCCGATTCCACGGGGTTTGGCGACTACACCGAATCGGGTCAGGTGATACCGGTGAGTTTTCGCGGCGAGCAGGGCGGCTATGTGCGCATGATGTACCTCAACGATCATCCGCCGACCGCCGGTGGACGCGAATTGTGGGGCTTTCCGAAGAAGATTGCCGAACCGAGCCTGACGGTGCACAAGGACACGTTGGTCGGCACGCTCAGTTATTCCGGTATCCGCGTGGCGGTCGGAACGATGGGTTACAAGCATCGCGAATTTCCCGAAGCCGATGCCGTGGCGGCGATGCAGGCGCCCAGTTATCTGCTCAAGATCATTCCGCACGTCGATGGCAAGCCGCGCATCTGCGAAATCGTGCGCTACGCCATGCAATGCCGCAAATTCAAGGGCGCGTGGAGCGGCCCGGGTGCGCTGGAACTGTTTGCGCATGCGCTTGCGCCGATTGCCGATCTGCCGGTGCTGGAGGTGAAGTCCGCGCTGCACCTGAAAGCCGATCTGCTGTTGCCGTTGGGCGAAGTCGTGCACGATTACCTTGCATAAACGCGCGTATCACAGCAACGCGTGCACGCGCTCGCGCAACACGGGAAGCAAGTCCCGCTCGAACCATGCGTGGCGCTTGAGCCAGCCCTGGTTGCGCGGACTCGGGTGCACCGTCGGAATGAAATCGGGCAGATATTCGTCGAACGCCTGCACCGTTGCGGTGAGCGAAGCCTTGCGCCGCTCGCGCAGGAAATACGCCTGCGCGTATTGGCCGATGAGCAAGGTCAGGCGCACGTTCGTAAGCAAAGGGATGAGCTGCGGATGCCAGGTCTTGCGGCATTCCGGGCGCGGCGGATTGTCGCCGCCCTTGCCGCGGCCGGGATAGCAAAATCCCATCGGCACGATGGCGATGCGCGATTCGTCGTAAAAAACGTCGCGATCCACGCCCATCCACGCGCGCAGGCGTTCGCCGCTGGCGTCGTTCCACGGAATGCCGGTGGCGTGGACTTTCGTGCCTGGCGCCTGGCCGACAACCAGGATTCGTGCCGTCGCGCTTGCACGCAAAACCGGATTCGGACCCAGCGGCAGGTGCGCTTCGCAAATCCGGCAGGCGCGAATATCGCGCAGCAGCGCGTCGAGCCTGCGGGTCACGGCGGCAGCAGCTTGCCCGGATTGAGTATTCCGTCCGGATCGAACTGCGCCTTGATCCGGCGCATCAGCGCGAGCGCGTTGGGATCGAGCGCATCGACGAGGAAATCGCGTTTGGCCAGGCCGATGCCGTGTTCGCCGGAGAGCGTGCCGCCGAGCGCGATCACGCTGCGGAAGACCTCCGGCAACGCGGATTCCGCGCGTGCGTGCTCGGCCGCATCGCGCGGCAGCAGGTTGACGTGGATGTTGCCGTTGCCGGCATGGCCGAAGTTGACGACGGGGATCGAAAACCTCTTGGCGATTTCACGCAGCCGCGCGATCAGTTCGGGCAGGCGCGATACCGGCACGACCACGTCTTCGTTGATCTTGTCGGGCGAGATGGTGCGCAGCGCCGGCGACAGCGCGCGGCGCGCGGCCCACAAGGTTTCGGCTTCGCTTGCGTCTTTGGCGGTGCGAATATCGATCAAGCCCGCACCACGCGCGGCGGCGCAAAGCGCTTCGACGGCGCGCGGCAAATCCGCCGCATCGCCGTCGGCTTCGACGATCAACAGCGCGCCGGCATTCGGGATCGCTTCGCCCGCATGCGCGCGCGCCAGGCGCAGGGCTTCGTCGTCCATGAATTCCAGCGCGCAGGGCACGACCGGCTGCGCCATGATGCGCGCGACCGCCGCGGTGGCGGCGGCGACGTCGGCATAGCTTGCGCTCAGGGTGGCCTTCGCGGCGGGTTTCGGCGTGAGCTTGAGCGTCGCCTCGGTGATGACGGCGAGCGTACCTTCGGCGCCGATCAGCAGGCGCGTCAGGTCGTAGCCGACCGCGCCCTTGGTCGTGTTGACGCCGCAGCGCAATTCCTCGCCGGCGCCGGTCACCGCACGCAATCCGAGCGTGTTTTCACGGCAACTGCCGTACTTCACCGCGCGCGGCCCGGCGGCGTTGCAGGCGAGGTTGCCGCCGATCGTGCAATACGGGCTGGACGTCGGATCGGGCGGCCAGAAGAATCCGTACGCGGCGAGCGCGGTTTGCAGGTCGCCGTTGAGCACGCCGGGTTCGACGACGGCGAGGCGGTTGTCGGCATCGATGTTCACGATGCGGTTCATGCGCTCGAACGAGACGACCACGCCGCCGTCCACGGGAACCGTCGCACCGGTGGTGTTGGTGCCGCGGCCGCGTGCGATCAGCGGTGTGTGTGCGTTGCGGCAGGCGCGCACCAGAGCGACGACTTGAGCATGCTCGGTTGGAAAGACAACGACATCGGGCTGCGCCTGGCGGCGCGAATTGTCGTAGCCGTAGGCCAGGCATTCGGCGGGATCGGTGACCAGCGCGTCGCCGAAAATCCCGTGCAGTTCGTCAGTGAAGGAATTGGAAAGCGGCATGCCGCCAGTTTACGCCGGCGGCAGGCAATCCTCAGCCGTCAGCGCGTTTTCGCTTGCGCAGCCCGAACAAGGCAAGCAGGCCGCCGAGCAGCCCCAAGGCCCATGTCGATAGCGTCGGCGTGGGCACACTCGTGGCGGCAACCACACCGGCACCCGCGGCGGCTTCCACCGCACCCACGTCAAGCGAACCGTTGACCACGCGCGCAAAGCCCGTGCCGCGTTGGTCGGTGGTCACGCCGGCAGGAATCAATGCAATGCTGCCCGCGCCCAGTGCGAGGCTGCCCGTATTGGGTTTCATGGTCAGCGTCGGGCCGCCATTGTTGGCCAGCGCGCCGAGGCCAGGCGCGTCGCTGAACACGTTGCCGTTGCCGGTGAAGCTGCCGGACAGCGCCGTACCCATCAGGTTGAACTCGGAGATGACGTTGGAACCATTGAACACGCCCATGTCCGCCTGCGAACCGGTATTGCCGGACAGGATGGTATTGGACACGGCGAGACTTGTCGTGTTCTCGGCGCCAATGAGGAGTCCGCCAGCAGTGACATTCGAGGACGTGGATGTCGTATTGCCGGAGATCGTGCTGTTGTAGATCCCGGCCGTTCCATACGAAACCGAGGCACCGCCAGCCAGATAGTCGATGCCATAGGCGCGGTTGCCTGTAATCGTCGAGTTGATCACCGTCAGCTGGCTGTTCCAGGCATATATGCCGCCGGCAAGATACTTGTTGGGGCCGGACGCGCTGTTGCCTGAAATCGTCGAATCGGTGATGGTGACGTTCGATCCGTCGGTGATGTAAACGCCGCCGCCGGCGTAATTGCCGCTGGCCACCAGACTATTGCCCGAGATCGTGGACTGGTTGATGGCCACCGTGCTGCCTTCGATAAAAATGCCGCCGGCATGCACGTTCGACGTGTTGTTGCTTACCGTCACGCGGTTCAGGCTCACCATCGGTCCATTCGCGGCTGGCCGAGGAGCGTTGGCAGAGGTGCCATGCGCCGGTCTCGGCGGAGGGCCAGATGCCGCACCAATCGACAGGCCTGCGCCCGGCGGGCCGTAGTTGCCGCCGGTCAGGGTCAGGTCGGACAGGTTTACCGTCGAAACGGTATTGGCGTTGTTGACAATGCTCATCACGCGGCTGTACGGCGCGGCGGTGATCGTCTGCCCGCCACCGCTGAGGGTTACGCTGCTATTGATCAGCAGTTCGCCGCCGGTCAAGGCGACGCCGGTGACGTTGGCCGCGAACGTGATCGTATCCGCACCGCCGCCGGCGGCGCAGTTGCCTTGCGCCGAATCCGTGTTCGCGGACTCGATGGCCTGGCGCAGCGTGCAGGTACCCGCACCGCCACTGTCGCCGGCCGTGTTCACGGTGATGCTTGCGGCATGCGCTCCGCCGGTGGCCAGGGCGAGGATCACGGCCTGGGTCAAGGGAAGCAGGTGCTTGGATTCCACGGTGAACCCCCTCTGGAAAAGATCGCTCCGAGTTTACTCCGACTGCGTCGAAAAATGTGAAGACGCGCACATTCGCGCCGGCTGCTGCGCGCTCAGTCGGTGTAGTCGAACACCTTGACGACCTTGTCGACACCGGCGGCATTGCGTGCGACGTCCGTAGCGGCATCGGCTTCGTCGTGCTTGACCAGGCCCATCAGGTAAACGACGCCGTGCGAGGTGGTGACATTGATGCGGGTGGGATCGAAACCGGGCAGGCTGGTGATGTCGAGCAGGCCGGTCTTGACGCGCGCGGTCGTGGTCTCGTCCCCGCGCCGGCGCCAGAATCCTTGCGGTTCGTCCGTCACCTGGATCTCGTCGACCAGGCGGATGACGCCGTCGAAACCTTCCGCCGAGTCGTGCGCGAGCCGCTTGAGCGCTTCGCTGCGCACCTGCCCGCACAGCAGCATCACGCCGTTGTAGACGACGACCTTGACGTTGTTGTCGTCGCGGGTGAGTTCGCGATGTTTGTTGATCGCGTCGATCGCGCTCAACTGGATGTTGCGGTCGCTGAGCACGGTGCCGACCGCGCGCCGGTCGTGCACGGCGTGCGCACCGGCGATCGCGCCGCCGGCGACCACGGCGACGCAGCCGTGCAGCAACGGCAGGCAAGCGCAAGCAAGTAAATATTTATACATTTTCATTTTTCAGCAAGTCTCGAAGGCATTGTGGATCCAGTCGAACTGCGGCTGCTGCGGCGTGCCGCTGCAACCGATCACGTCGAACCGGCACGGTTGTTCGGCACGGCGGGGATGCGCGAGAAGCCAGACCTGCGCCGCGCGCAGAAGTTTCGCGCGCTTGGCCGCGCCGACCGATGCCAGGCCGTCGCCGTGCGCGGCGTCGCGGCGGAAGCGCACTTCCACGAACACGGTGCAATCGCGCTCGGCCATGACCAGGTCGATCTCGCCAAGCCGGCAGGTGAAATTGCGTTGCAGCGTGCGCAGTCCGGCGGCGCACAGATGCGCTTCGGCCACGCTTTCCCAGGTCGCGCCGGTGTCGCGCGCTGTCACTGCGGCGCCGCGCTCGTTTGCAGGCTGCCAGCCACCGGATGCGCTGCGCCATTGTCGAAGCGCGCCCAGGTCAGCAGGCGCTGGATGCGGCCAAGCCTGTCCTCGGCAAGCTGGCCGGTCGCGCCCGGCAAATAACTGTCAGGATGCTGCGCCAGCCAATCCAAGTACGGCAGCAACCGGTAGGCATCCATGCCCATCGCGAACAGGCGTCCGCCGGCGCCGCGCGCGCTGTCGAGCGCACGCACGATCGCGTCGTGGTTCGGCAAGCCCAGCGCCGCATCGAACAGCCAGGGCGCATCGCAGAACTGCACGCCGTCCAGATCGCGGTCCAGGCCCGGATTGTAGTTGCCGGCGTAGATATGCGAGGTGGCGAACACCGGGATGTTCGAATAGCCGGCGAGTTTGAGTTGCGGCAGCAGCAG
>JAFEEK010000339.1 GCA_018241165.1 Pseudomonadota bacterium | reverse complement strand
TCGTCGATGGCGCGGTGATGGACAACCTGCCGGTCGAGGCGATGCGCGCGCAAGGCGTGGGCGAGATCATCGGCGTGGACATCGGCGCCGACGACGTGCTGCATGCCGAAGTGGAGGAATTCGCCTTGCCGGCGTGGTGGAAATTGTTGTGGCAGCGCTGGTTCCATCGCCACCAGCGGCCCGGCATCCTGAGCATCCTGTTGCGTTCGGGAATGGTCAACGCGGAAGCGGCGAGCCTGGAGCGGCGCGCCCACACGAGCTTGTTGCTGACGCCGCCGTTGAACGACGTCGAACTGCTCGACTGGAAGGCCTACGAACGCGCGATCGATGCCGGTTACACCTACGCGAAAAAAATCCTCGGCAGCGCCAACGCGCCGCGTGAATTGCCGTGATGCGAGCGTGCGCCGCGATTACTCGCGGCGCCGGCCCGGCTTGTAGTCGATGAGCCGCTCGCTGACGCGATCGAGCATCGGTTCGACCGCTTCCCTGGATTTTTCGGCCGCGTTCAGGCTGGTGAAATTCACCTGCTCGCTCCACGGCGGGCCGAGCGGCCGGCCCTGTTCGATCGAATAGGCGCGCACGCCCAGTTGCGCCGTGTACAGCGTCGAGCTTTGGCCGTAGTAGCTCATTTCCTGGGCGCCGACCTTGCGCGCGTTCACGAACACCACGGCATCGGCGTGGCCGCGCAAGGCTTGCACCGCTTCGGCGAAGCGCGGGCGCTCGCCATCCATGAAGCGGCCGACGCGCGGCAGAGAGCCTTCATCCACGATCCGGTAGCCGCTGCGTTGCAGCGCTTGCTCGATCGCTTCCAGCGCGGGATTGGAGATCGCATCGTCGCCGCCGGCGAGGACGGCGATCGTCGGCACGTGCGGTTTGGGCGGCGCCGAAGGCTTGGGCGGCGGCGCGGCCGTGGCGACCTGCACCGGTGCCGAAGCGGCCGGTGTTGCGGGCGCGGGCGTGGTCGCGACGGCGACCTCGCCAACCGGCGGAGCGGATGCCGGCGCATTCGAAGGCGGCGCCGGCGTGGGCGGAATTGCGGTCGCCGAATTCGCCGGTGCGTTCTCCGCATAACGCGGGTCGGTCGGCGCGGATTGCGTCGTTGCGGGCGGCACGGATGCCAGCGTGGTCGTGATTTGCGCTGGCGTCGTTGCCGGCGCATTCAACACCGCGGGCGTCGAAGCCGGAGTCTGCGGCGCAGGCGCGGCGGGCGTCACCGCTGCGGGCGCGCTGGCACCAAGATACTGCTGCAACATCGGAATGCGATCGCGGAATCCGTAGGCAACGCCGGCCAATCCCAGGATCAGGATCGCGGCGATCGCGAGCGGCACAAGCG
>JAFEEK010000338.1 GCA_018241165.1 Pseudomonadota bacterium | reverse complement strand
GTCCACTTCTTCAACCACGCATTCACGGTTTCGTGCCACAGCACGCTGTTCTGCGGTTTCTGCACCCAGTGGCTTTCGTCCGGAAAATGCAGGAATTCGCTCGGGATGCCGCGCCGTTGCAACGCAGTGAACGCACCAAGACCCTGCGAAAGCGGAATGCGGTAGTCGTGGTCGGAATGCACGACCAGCATCGGCACGCGCCAATCCTTGACGTGGTCGATGGGATTGAACTTTTCGTAGTTCTGCGGATGCTCGTACTGGGTGCCACCGTTCTCGTGTTCCTCGAACCACAGCTCTTCGGTCGCGTAATACATCATGCGCGCATCGAACACGCCGTCGTGATCGATCAGGCATTTCCACGGCTGGTTCCACACGCCGGCGATCCAGTACGTCATGTAACCGCCGTAGCTTGCGCCCGAGGCGCAGGCGCGCGAGGCGTCGAGGTACGCAAACTGCTTGAGCGCCGCGTCCCAGCCCTTTTGCAGATCCTCCAGCGGACGGTCGCCCCAATGCTGGCTGATGGCGTCGGTGAAGGCCTGACCGTATCCGGTCGAACCGTGGAAATTGATTGCGACCACGCCGAAGCCTGCGCCGGCGTAGGTTTCCGGCGTCCAGCGGTAGTGGAATTCGTTCGTCCACGCATTTTGCGGGCCACCGTGGATCAGGAACACGACCGGATACTTCTGTCCGGGTTTGGCATCCACCGGCGGCATCGCGTAGCCGTGCACGGTGTCGCCATTCCAGCCCTTGAACGTGAACCAGGTCGCCTTGCTGAAGCGCACATCGGCCAGGCGCTGCGCGTTGACGTCGGTGATCTGCGCGAGCTTGTCGTCCGCATAACGATACAGGTCGGTCGGGTGTTGAAAATCCTGTTTGGCGACGATCAAGTCCTTTGCACCGACGGCGATGCCGGTCACGGTGCCATCGCCGACGAGGCGCGTGGCCTTGCCGCTGGCGACGTCGATGCCGAACAGGGCGTGGTCGCCGTTGTCGTCGGTCGTGGTGTACAAGGTCTTGCCGTCCACCGACAGTTGCAGCGGACCGGCGGAACGATCCCACGAAGAATCCAGTTCATGCGTTTTGCCGGTGGCGAGGTCCAGCGCCATGATGCCGAAACGGTCGGCCTCGAATGCGGGCACCTTCATCGCAAGGTAGTACAAGGTCTTGCCGTCGTGCGATGGCAACGGATACGCATCCCATGCCAGATTCGCCGCCGTGAGGTTCTTCGGCGCGGACGAACCATCGGCAGGCACGGAATACACATCGAAATTCGTCGACCACGGTTCGGTCTTGCCGGCGATGCGCACGTCGAAATAAACCGTTTTCCCATCCGGCGAAAACGCGAATTCGCTGTCGTCGCCGAACGGTTTGGACGGAACGTCGCCGTCGATGCCTTTCGTCAGCAACTGCGGCAACGCCGCCATGGCCTTGCCGCCTCGCGGCGTCAGCGCCGGCGCGATGTAAAGCTGCGAGCGGCGGCCATCCGACCAGGTATCCCAATGGCGCACGAACAGGCGGTCGTAAAGATGCCCCGTGGCTTTTTCCAGGCCGGGTTGGACTACGGGTTTCGTGCACAGGCGTTGCGCGCATTCCTCGAACACGTCCACGGAAAGCAGCATCGCCGTGCCATCCGGCGAAAGCTTGAACGTGTTGATATCGGCCGGCCACGGCGTTTCGCTCTGCGGCGCTGCACCCGGCGTTGCGGCCATGCGCCACACGCGCGTGTACTCGTCGCCCTTGGCCTGGGCGAGGTAGTAGACGGATTTGCCATCCGCCGACCAGCGCGGCGTGGATGCGCTGATGTCCTTGTCGGTCATGCGTACCGGCTTGGCATCCTTCGCCGACAGATCCAGCATCCAGATGCCGTTCGTACCCTTGTTCGCCGCATAGTCGGTTTCGCGCATCGAAAAAAGCACGTGCTGGCCGTCGGGCGACAACTGCGGGTCGCTGACGCG
>JAFEEK010000337.1 GCA_018241165.1 Pseudomonadota bacterium | reverse complement strand
GGCGCACACAGGATCGTGGCGACGCGATGGCCCAGGCGATCCGATGGCGGTGCTTCGCGGCGGCCGATCGGGAAGATCAGCGCGCGCAGGATCCACGCCACCGGACGGATCGGATAATTGCGCAGCACGCCATCCAATGCCGATTGCATCCGATACGCGCAATCGTGGAAGGCCCAAGCCAGCAGCGGCTGGTCGGCGACCGGTCGGCCCTGGTCCTCGTAGCGCTTGAGCATCGCGCTGGCGATGAACAGGTTGGACAGCACGTCGCCCAGGCGCGCGGACAGCCGTTCCTTGAACTTGAGCTTGCCGCCGAGCGTGAGCATGGCGGTGTCGGCGGCGAGCGCCAGGTTCGCCGCATAGCGGTTGAGCTTGCGGTAGTAGCGGCGCGTGTACTTGTCGCCCGGTGCGCCGCCGATGTGCGCGTGGGTAAGACCGAGCACGAAGCTGCGCGCGGCGTTGGAAATGGCAAAGCCGACATGGCGGAACAGCACGTCGTCGAATGCGGTCAGGCGTTCGCGGTAGTCGGCGATCTGCGCGGCCTTGAGTTCCTTGAGCACGTACGGATGGCAGCGGATTGCGCCCTGGCCGAAAATCATCAGGCTGCGCGTCATGATGTTCGCGCCTTCCACCGTGATCGCGATCGGTGCGGTCTGCCACGAGCGGCCGGCGTAGTTGGACGGGCCGAGCTGCACGGCTTTGCCGCCGTGCACGTCCATCACGTCGCGCGCGACCTCGCGCCCGAGTTCGGTGCAGTGATATTTGGCGATGGCCGATCCCACCGCCGGCTTCTCGCCGCGATCCACGGCGGCGGCGCTGGCGCGCGACAGTGCCGTGATCGCATAGCTCAGGCCGCCGATGCGCGCGAGCGCTTCTTCCACGCCTTCGAAGCGGCCGATCGCCATGCCGAACTGCTTGCGCATGCGCGCGTAGGCGCCGGTCGCGATCGCGCCCATGCGCACGCCGCCCGACGCGTTCGCGGGCAGGGTGATGCCACGGCCGATCGACAGGCATTCGACCAGCATGCGCCAGCCATGGCCGGCCATCTTCTCGCCGCCGATGAGTTGCGACAGCGGCACGAACACGTCGCGGCCGCGCAGCGGTCCGTTGAGGAACGCGGCATTCAGCGGAAAATGCCGGCGGCCGATTTCCAGGCCTTGCGTGTCGCGCGGAATCAGTGCG
>JAFEEK010000336.1 GCA_018241165.1 Pseudomonadota bacterium | reverse complement strand
TCTTGCGTGTACGGGGTGAAGTAGCCGATGTCGTACCACGAGTTGTAGTGCAGGAACGGCCGGTACGGATGCGCGCGTTCGCGCTCGACATACGTTGCGAAATCGCGGCGCAGTTGCCCGGGGCGCGCAATGCCGACCACGGCCGAGTATTCGATCGACTGGCCCTGGCGCAGCGGCAAGGTTCGCTTGAGCAAAGTGCGCGCGCGGATGTTGCCGCGCACTTCGCTTTCCGACAACGGGTTCTCGAAGCCGAAATACCAGTTGCCGAACACGATCGGCGAGCCGTTTACGTCGCCCTCGACCGTGGCGCCTGTCGCGTCATCGGTCTTGAGCAAGACGACTTCCGCGATCGCCTCGTCCTGCTTGAGCGCCGTGATCTTGATGGCCTCGCGCACGTAGGCGGCGTCTTCGCGCTGGATCAGGCTCCAATCGATGCGCAGTCGGCCATCGGTATCCTCGAAACTCGCGGTTGCGGCTTGTCCCGGAAAATGATCGCCAAGGCGCGAGGCCTTGGGTTCGCCAACGAGCGCGCGCTTGCCAGGCTTGCCGGCCAGTTTCAGGTCGGCCGGCGAAAGCGTTGTGCCATCGGCGAGCACCAGCGCGAACGGCGCCGCGAATTTCAGCGACTGGCTTGCGCCGGGCGCAGCGACCGCAAAATCGACCAGATGCCCGTCCTTGATCGACCAGGTTGCGGCGATCGTGGCGTTGCCGAGACGGGATGCGTCCTTGCCGAGCATGACGGCAGTCTTGTCGGCGGCGTGCGCTGTGGCAACCGTCATCAGCATCAGGAAAATCGACGCGAGGCTTGCCGTGGAAACATGTCCAGGCGATGTCATGGTGATTGCTCCTGAATGACCGGCGCGCAAGCGCCACGGCCCGAGTCAATGTTGCGACGTGCCGCCACCCTGATCCGGTTTTTTCTGCTTGTGCTGCTTCTCGTACTGCTCCTGCTCCTGCAGCAGCTTGTCGGCTTCGTCCAGATCGTTGCCGCCTTGCAGCGACTGGATCACGTCCAGCGGAGGTTCGCCGCGATAAATCTGGTACAGGCGGCGTTGGCGATACGCATCGCGGTAGAAAACGTAGGGATCGAAAACGCCCTGGAGCAGGCCTTCCGCATCGATGCCGGTCGAACGCAAGGTGACGAGGTAGGCCATGGTCGGCAGGTATTCGGCGTGCAATTCCTTGTCGTGGTTGCGCGCGTAGATGCTCAGCGGATCGAAGAAATAGCCGTCCACCGGCAGGCGCCAGACATCGCGCAGCGTGGTCGAACCGAATAGCGGCAG
>JAFEEK010000335.1 GCA_018241165.1 Pseudomonadota bacterium | reverse complement strand
TGGCTCGACCCGCGCATCCGGTTCTCGTTGGCATCGGTTACCATTTTCAGGAGGTTGCGAATCTCGCGCCAGAGTCATGGGATATTCGAATGGATTTTATTGCCACCGACCACGAACTCATTGATTGCACCGGATCGACCGAATGAACCATTGGCTGATGAAATCCGAGCCGGACGAGTTTTCCATCGACGCTCTGGCGAAGAAGAAATCCGAACCGTGGAGCGGCGTACGCAACTATCAGGCACGCAACTATCTACGCGAGATGCGCAAGGGCGACGGTGTACTTTTCTACCATTCCAGTTGCGCCGAACCCGGCGTTGTCGGCATCGCCACCGTGGCGACCGCCGCCTATCCCGATCCGACCCAGTTCGATCCGCATAGCGACTATTTCGACGCGAAGGCCACTCACGCGACACCGCGCTGGTCGCTGGTCGACGTCAAGTTCAAGCGCAAACTCAAGCGCGTCATCGCGCTTACCGAACTCAAGAGTCGCGCGGAATTGCAGGGGTTTGCACTGATTCACCGCGGTAATCGTCTGTCCGTACTGCCGGTGACGGCAGCGCAATGGGATTTCATCCTGGGGTTGGAATAATGTCGGACAAGCGCGAAGAACAGAAGAAACTCGCCGCCGAACGCGCGTTGACCTACGTCGTGGAAAGAAGCGTCATCGGCGTCGGCACCGGATCGACCGTCGCCTACTTCATCGACGCACTCGGTGCGCGACGCGGGCTGATCGATGCGGCCGTGTCCAGTTCGGAACAAAGCACGGCGCGCCTGAAGCAACACGGCATTCGTGTGGTTGATTTGAACAGCGTCGGCACGCTGGCGCTTTACGTCGACGGCGCCGACGAATGCGACGCGCACAAGCGCCTGATCAAGGGCGGTGGCGGCGCGCTGACGCGCGAGAAGATCATCGCGGCCGCGTCAAAAACCTTTGTCTGCATGATCGACGCGGCCAAACGCGTCGACGCGCTCGGCAAGTTCCCGCTGCCGATCGAGGTCATTCCGATGGCGCGCGGCCATGTCGCACGCGAGATCGTCAAACGTGGCGGCAATCCGGTCTGGCGCGACGGTTTCGTCACCGACAACGGCAACATCATCCTCGACGTGCACGGTTGGCGCATCGACGATCCGGTCGCATTGGAGGCCGACCTCAACCAGATCACCGGCGTGGTCTGCGTCGGCCTGTTCGCAAGGCGCCCGGCCGACATCGTGCTGATTGGCGATATGGTGATGCCTTAGCGTCAGGCTTGTTTTTCCATTTGTTTGATCATTCCCGACAGACCGCCATGCAGGGCGAACACCTGGAAGCCGAGTTTGCTCAGGATGAAGGCCGCCGCCGCACTGCGTTCGCCGGTATTGCAGTACACGATGTACTTTTTCGACTTGTCGAAATCGGTCATGCTTTCCCGTAACGTGTAAAGCGGAGTGTTGATCGCACCCTTGATCGCGCGCTCGGAATGTTCATCGGGCATGCGCACGTCTAGGACCACCGCGCCCTGGCGCGCCATGATCGAGGCCATTCCCGGCGTCAGCCACTCGACGACGGGCGGCTTGAGTACCTCATCGAATGATTTCTTCGCCAATCGCATCAGCCTGCCGTCCTTGACCATCGTGACGGTGGCATTGCGCACGGTGTTGGCGAGCAAGGCGTCTTCACCGAAGGTGTCGCCGCGCACGAGATAGGCGACGATCGCGTCGCCCGTCTCCAGGCTTTTGGAGACTGAAGCGGTGCCATCCTTGATCGCATAGAAGTAGTCGGCTGCCTCGCCTTCACGGATGATGACATCGCCGGCCTTTACCGCGATTTCCTCGAAACGCTTGAACATGCGCTCGATGTTGCCGGTCGGCAATTTGTGCAGGGCTCGCGACTGCAGTAGACGAAACACCCAGCGATTCGCATCGGGACTCGGATCCACATGGCGGAAGTTCTCGCTACGGGAAAGCTGATCCCAGGTCTGCACCTTCTCCATGTAGCGCCGGTCGAGTCTGACCAGAGCGGCGTTGCGTGAGGTCACCGTTGCCGTAAAACGGCGTGGCTGAAGGTCGCCGAGGGCGTATCGACCTTGCAGAGTACTGGCGTCGACTTCCTTCTTTTTGCCGTCGGGATAATCACCACGCACGTGTCCGGCACGCACGAAGATCGTCTGGTCATCGGTATCGCCGGCCTTGAACAGCACCGTGCCCTTGGCAACTTCGACGCTTTCGGCTTCGCGCGCGAGCTGTTCAAGGTTTTCCGGCAATAGCTTGTCGAGCGGATAGAACTTGGCAAGCTCGGCGGCGTCGATGCTCATGGTGCGCTCCACGGGGATCGGCTCGCAGTGTATCCCGGCGGCCACGCAAACAAAAACCCCCAGCCGGTGAGGCTGGGGGTTGGGATAAGTGCTCAGCAATGACCTACTCTCACATGGCTTAAGCCACACTACCATCGGCGCGGGCGCGTTTCACTTCCGAGTTCGGG
>JAFEEK010000334.1 GCA_018241165.1 Pseudomonadota bacterium | reverse complement strand
GATCCGCAGGAAGTCCCGGCGCTTGCGCCGGTGCTGGACGAAATGCGCGTGCAATCGCGGCGCATGGGCCAGATCGTCGAGGATCTGCTCACTTTGTCGCGATTGGAGATGCAGCAGCATCTGCCCGAGGAACACGTGCCGATGGCGGCGATGTTGTCTTCGATCCACAAAGAGGCATTGGCGCTCAGCCAGGGTCGGCATCGCATCACGCTGGAAGACAACGCGCATTGCGACCTGCGCGGATCACCGAAGGATTTGCACAGCGCGTTTTCCAATCTCGTCAGCAACGCGGTGCGTTACACGCCGTCGGGCGGCGAGATCGCCATTGCCTGGCGGCGCACGCCGGAAGGCGCCGAGTATTCGGTGACGGATACCGGTTATGGCATTCCCGCCGAACATCGGGCGCGCCTGACCGAACGTTTCTATCGCGTCTCGTCCAGCCGCTCGCGCGCCACTGGTGGCACCGGTCTTGGGCTGTCGATCGTCAAGCACGTGCTCAACCTGCACGACGCGCACCTTGACATCGACAGCGAACCCGGCAAGGGTTCCACGTTTACCTGCCGCTTCGACGCGGCGCGCCTGCTCGATCCCGGCGCCGAACACGCCTGAGCCTTTGTCGCGACCGCTGTAACCAAACTGTCATCGACCGATCACCCGTGTGCAATACGCGGCCGCAACAATGCCCGCGCTCACTCACACATGGGAGTCGTCATGACGCAGTTTCGCAAGATCGCCTTCGTCCTCGGCATCGCTGCAGCCGGGATTTCCGGATTCGCCACGGCCGCCGATGTCACCGGTGCGGGTTCCAGCTTCGTCTATCCGGTGCTGTCCAAGTGGTCGGCCAGCTTCGCCGAGAAGACCGGCAACCACGTCAATTACCAGTCGATCGGCTCGGGCGGCGGCATCGCCCAGATCAAGGCCGGTACGGTCGATTTCGGCGCCTCCGACAAGCCGCTCGACGCCGATGAACTGGCGAAATACGGGCTCGGCCAGTTTCCCAGCGTCATCGGCGGCATCGTGCCTGCCTACAACATCGACGGCGTCGAATCCGGCAAACTCGTGCTCGACGGCAATACGCTCGCCGGCATCTTCCTCGGCAGCATTTCCAAGTGGGATGACGTGGCGATCGCCAAACTCAATCCGGGCGTGAAACTGCCGGATGCGAAGATCACCGTGGTGCATCGCTCCGACGGTTCCGGCACGTCGTTCAATTTCACCAATTACCTTTCCAAGGTCAGTCCGGAGTGGAAGGCCAAGGTCGGCGAGGGCACGGCCGTGCAATGGCCGGCCGGCATCGGCGGCAAGGGCAACGAAGGCGTTTCGGCTTATGTGCAGCAGGTCAAGAATTCGATCGGCTACATCGAATACGCCTATGCGCTGAAGAACCACATCGGCTACGCGCTGATGACGAATGCCGCGGGCAAGACCGTCAAGCCCGGCAACGCCGCGTTCCAGGCCGCGGCGGCGACCGCCGACTGGGCGCATGCGACCGACTTCAACCTGATCATGACCAATGCGCCGGGCGCCGAGGCGTGGCCGATCACGGCGACGACCTGGGTGATCATGTACAAG
>JAFEEK010000333.1 GCA_018241165.1 Pseudomonadota bacterium | reverse complement strand
GCCGCGCAGAATGCGCTGACGGGATTTTCCGGAATCTCCGCGATGGCGCAGATCGGCGCCAGCCTGCGCGTGCTCGGCAGCGATGCGCCGGACTTGCAGGCGCGCATCGCATCGAGCCTGCAAGCAGCCGGCATCGACGCTCGCGTCGCAACGACGCAGCCGAATCTGGAAGACGTGTTCGTCGCCGCGACGCGGCAGGCGCCACGCACGCAGGCGCACGCATGAACCTGCGCCGCCTGTTTGCGATCGTGGTCAAGGAGCTGCGCCAGTTGCGCCGCGACAAGCTCACGTTCGCGATGATCGTCGGCATCCCGACCATGCAACTGCTGCTGTTCGGCTATGCGATCAACATGGATATCCGCCACCTGCCCGCGGCCGTGCTCGACCAGGCGCGCACGGCGCAATCGCGGCAGATGATCGCCGCAATCACGCAGACCCAGGTACTGGATTTCGCATACCGCCTGCGCACGCCGCAGGATGTGGATACGCTGCTGCGCAAGGGCGAGATCAGCGCCGCGCTGGTGATTCCGCCGGATTTCGAGCGGCGCCTGATCGAGCATGACCGGCCGCCGCTGCAGATCGTCGTCGATGGCTCGGACCAGACCGTGCAACAGGCCGTGCGCCAGCTCGCCGCGTTGCCGTTGTCGACGCTGTTGAATCCCGCCGCCACATCGCCGCCGGCGAACGTGGAAATCGTGAATTTCTACAACCCCGGGCGGCGCGCGCCGGTGAACACCGTACCCGGCTTGATCGGCGTGATCCTGACCATGACCATGGTGCTGTTCACGGCGATGGCCCTGGTGCGCGAACGCGAACGCGGCAATCTCGAATTCCTGATCGCGACACCGGTCTCGCCGGCGGAACTGACCGTAGGCAAGGTGCTGCCGTTCGTCGGCATCGGCCTGGTACAGGTGACCCTGGTGTTGTTGCTCGGGGTGGTGATTTTCCACGTGCCGATCCGCGGCAGCCTCGTCAACGTCTACGTCGCCTCGCTGATTTTCATCATTGCCTCGCTGGCGCTCGGCGTGTTCTTGTCGACGCTGGCCAAGAGCCAGTTCCAGGCCATGCAGCTCGCGTTCTTCACGTTCCTGCCGCAGATCCTGCTGTCCGGTTTCATGTTTCCCTACGACGGCATGCCGCGGCCG
>JAFEEK010000332.1 GCA_018241165.1 Pseudomonadota bacterium | reverse complement strand
GCAAAGCGACTATGGGCTGTGGCTGGCTTCCGCCGCCTGCGGATTGCAGAACGCGATGGCCGGAACTTTCAGCGGCGCGGTCGTTCGCACCAGCCATATGTCCGGCATCGTGACGGATCTGGGCACCTTTCTCGGACAATGGCTGCGCGGCATTCGCATCGATGCGCGGCGCGTGCGCCTGTACGGGGTGCTGTTCGTCGGATTCCTGTGTGGCGGCATCGCCAGCGCGCTGCTGTTTCCGCTCTGGCATGAGCGCACTTTGCTCGCACCCGCGATCCTGACCGGCGTCGTGGGCATTGCCTACTTCCTCTATCGCCACCGCGCGAATGCATCGACCGCGCAGGTATGATGCGCCGATGGCAAAGCCGAAACACCGCGATCGTACCGAACTGTTCGCCGAATCCAATGAATTGAAACCGCTCGCCGAACGCATGCGCCCGCGCACGCTCGACGAAATCGTCGGGCAGGCGCGCCTGCTCGGTCCGGGCACTGCGCTGCGTCGTTCGATCGAAGCGGGGCATGTGCATTCGATGGTGCTGTGGGGGCCGCCCGGCTGCGGCAAGACCACGCTGGCGCTGCTGTTGGCCAAGTACGCCAAGGCGGAGTTTCGCGCAATTTCGGCGGTGCTATCCGGCATCGCGGAAGTGCGCGCGGCGCTGGCCGAGGCTGAAGTGCGCTTCGCGCAAGGCCAGCGCAGCGTGCTGTTCGTCGACGAAGTGCATCGCTTCAACAAGGCCCAGCAGGATGCATTTTTGCCGCATATCGAACGGGGCATCATCCTGTTCGTCGGCGCGACGACGGAGAATCCCTCGTTCGAGCTGAATTCCGCGCTGCTCTCGCGCTGTCGCGTGCATGTGATGGATGCGGTATCGCCGCAAGCCATCGTCGAAGCCTTGCAACGTGCCTTGCTCGACGACGAACGCGGACTCGGCAAGTTGCAGTTGCGCGTGGGCGATGACGAATTGAATCTGGTCGCCCAGGCTGCGGATGGCGACGTGCGCCGCGCGCTGACCTTGCTCGAAATC
>JAFEEK010000331.1 GCA_018241165.1 Pseudomonadota bacterium | reverse complement strand
GCGCTCAACACCATGTTCGCCGACCAGCCGGGGCCCTACCGGCTGCGCCTGCGCCGCATGCTCGCGACGGCAGCGGCCGCCGGCCTGTCGGCGTTCGCGGGCTACACGTTGGGCGGCAACGATGCCGCGATCGTGCTGGCGGCACTGGCTTGGGGCATCGCCGGCGGCCTGCTCGTCGCGCTTGGGCCGGATGCCGGCAGGGTCGGCCTGACCAGCATGATCCTGCTGGTGGTGACCTCGGCCGATCCGCGTCCCCCGCTCGAAGCGCTGGGGCCGGCGCTGCTGATTTTTTCCGGCGGCGTGCTGCTGATGTTGTTCGCCATCGCCGCGTGGCCTTTGCAACGCTATCGCCCGGAACGCATGGCCCTCGCCCAGACTTGCCGGCAACTCGCCGCGAGCGCGCGCAAGCGCGACGACACCACGCAGGCGCCGCCGGTGACGCAGGCATTGACCGACGTGGAAAACCTGCTGCACGGACGCGATCGCTCCGGTGGCGTGGCGATGGGCGCGTTTCGGGTGCTGGCCGAACTGATCGAGCGCATTCGCCTTGAACTGCTCGCGCTCGGCGGCCTGCGCGGCGGAAGTGCGGAGGATGCAGCGGCGCTGGCGCGCCTGCGCGAATACGCGGCGCGTACGCTCGACGCCATCGCGGCGGCGCTCGAAGCCGGCCAACCCGCACTGACCGCCACTGCGGCGCTGGAGGGTTTCGATGCGGTGCAGGATTCTCTCGACAAGTCCGGAGACGCGGACAATTTTCGCATCGTCGCCGTCGCGCACGCACGCGCGCTCGGCGGGCAGTTGCGTGCCGCCGTGCGCAACACGGATATCGCCGGCAGCCGCGGCGAGCTGCGCCTCGCCGCGCGCGAAGCGGCGCTGCCGCGCGACCTGCGCCCGCGCAATCCGCTCGCCATCCTGCGCGCGAACCTGCACCTGTCCTCGGTCGCGTTCCGCCATGCGATCCGTTGCGGCGCGTGCCTGGCGCTTGCCATCGCCGGCGCGCGCATCGCCGGCATCGGCCACGGCTACTGGGTGCCGATGACCTGCGCGATCGTGCTCAAACCCGATTTTGCCGGCACCTTTCGCGTCGGCTTGCTGCGTGTCGCCGGCACGATGCTCGGCCTGATCCTCGCCACCGCGCTGGTGCATGTCGCATTTGGCGAGGTCTGGTCGCGCGTCGTCCTGCTCGCGGTGCTGTGCTTCGGATTCCGCGAGCTGACCACGATGCACTATGGCCTCGGCGTAATGCTGCTCACCGCGCTGATCGTGGTGCTGCTCAGTTTCGAGGGCATCGCACCAGCGGACACGATGGCCGCGCGCGCGCTGGGCACCGGCCTCGGCAGTGCCCTGGCCCTGCTTGCCTACGCACTATGGCCGACCTGGGAGCGCGGCCGCGTGCGTGGCGCAATGGCGGATCTGCTCGATGCCTATCGCCAGTACTTCGATGCGGTCGTCGGCGACGACACGCGCGTGCGCGCGGATGTGCGCGCATCGAGCCGGCGCGCGCGCAGCAACGCACAGGCATCGCTCGACCGCCTGCGCGGTGAGCCGCGCCGCAAGAATCTCGTCGCCACGGCAGATGGCATCTTCGCCAACGCGAACCGCTTCCTGCGCGCGGCAATGGCGCTGGAATCGGTGCGGCAATCGGTCAAACCGTTTGCCAACCGCAGCGCCATCGAGAATTTCGCCGCCAGCGCCGACCAGTCCATGGGCATGCTGGCCGCCGCGCTGCGCGACGGCGCGAAACCATCCTCCGGTATCGGCTTGCGCGCGGCGCAAAGCCGCCTGCGCGATGCGCTGCGCGCGCCGGACGCGGACAACGATCCCGTGCTCGTGGCCGCATGGATCGACGCCAGCGACCGCATCGCCGACAGCATCGACACGCTGG